>DATKWP010000424.1:0-3706 GCA_035529535.1 Anaerolineae bacterium
CCCAGGAAGCCATAGTCCAGGTAGCCGGCCTGGCTGGCCGACATCACGTCGTGCATGCTCGAGGCGGCCACCGCCCGGTAGAAGGTGCGGCTGTCACCGACCGAGATGGGCAGCACGGGTACCTGCGGGCCGATGCCGCCGGCCTCGAACACGATCAGCAGGTTGGGGGCGTGGGTGCGCTGCGCCAGCATCGCTGCGATCATCGGCAGCCCCGTGCCGACGAAGACCGACTTGTCGTCCTCCAACAGCCCGGCTGCCACGTAGGCCAGAAGTTCGGTGGGGTCATAGTCCTGCTTCATGCGCTTTCCTCCGGCCGGGGGGTACGTAGTGGGGTCTGGAGCAGTTCCACCTGGCGCAGGTACTCCATTTGCTCCTGGCCTCCAATCAACTCCAGGTACTCGGCCAAATCCTCGACGCCATAGACGTACTTGTCGAGGTATTCGGCGACCCCCTCGTCGGTCTTGGAGAGCCGCAGCCACTTGCCGATGTGCTCCTCGTCGAAGTAGTAGTGTCCAGGCATCAGGGCGGGGTGCGCCCCGTAGGGCGCGGCGACGACGGCGTCCACCAGGTAGTAGGGGATGAGCGTGCGCCAGGGTTGCTCGCGGATCACCTCCTCGTCCACGATTTCCTCGGTCGTGACGATCAGCCGCCGGGCAGCGCGGGCCAGTTCGAAATCCTCGATCACGATGCCATCAATCTGGGCGTTGCCATACCGATCGCAGCGGTGCACGTGCATCAGCACGACGTCGGGGTAGCAGGCCGGCAGGAGGGCGATCGGTTTGCTGCTGAACGGGTCCTGGACGACCCGCGCGGAACTGTGGGCCAGCGTGTCGGTGCCGAGCATGACGCGGGTGGGAATGAAGGGCAGCCCCATGGCGGCGGCCAGAAAGCGCCACTGGTAACCGGCGTTGGAAATCTCGGCCACCACCTGGCAGCGCCCGCTCTCGACGGCGCGGCGTGAGGCGGGCGAGAGCCCCCGCAGTTCGTGGCCGAAGGCGTAGGCCACCTCGATGCGGCGGACACAGCCGGCGGCGATCAGGATATCGGAATCGTGCACGGCCGTCTTGCCGCACAGGGTGAGGTCCCGCTTGTGCTGCCGGACGATCTCGTAGATGGCAGCCATGGAGACGCGGACGTGGCCAAAGCCGCCGCAGGCGAGCAGGGCGCCGTTGGTCACATAGTCGGCGATGGCCTGACGCACCGTCGTGCGTTTGTCTTTCAGCGCGCGCGACTTGTGCGTGGCTACCCAGGCCCGGTGCTCGTCCGGGTCGTGCCAGCCGACCAGTTGGCCCTGGCCTGCTTGCAGTACATCCATAGGCTCACTCCTTTTCTGAGGGGAGGCCACCCTCACCCCTACCGACCGCAGGTCGGCCTCCTCTCCCTGGGATCTCCCTGGGAGGGCGAGGGGAGTGCCCCTCACCCCTACCGACTGCAGGTCGGCCCCCTCTCCCTGGCAGGGCGAGGGGAGTGCTCCTCACCCCTACCGACTGCAGGTCGGCCCCCTCTCCCTGGCAGGGCGAGGGGAGGATGCTCCCTCTCCCCGCCGGGGAGAGGGTTGGGGTGAGGGGCGATCACTGGTATCTCATCGTTTCCCCATGGAATACTCGACGCCTGCACCTGCCTCGCCCCCGGCGGCGACGGTGGCGTAGGCGATGTGGGGAGTGCTGTGGGCGATGCCGACGCGGCCCAGCCGGTCCAGCACGATCAGCCCGCCGGTGCCGGTGGTCCGCTCGGCCAGCAACGCGATGGCGGCGTCGGCGGCCTCCTGGGCGGCCATCCCTCTGGCGATCAAGTCACAGGCAGTCTTGCTGATGACCACTTTCATCAGTGCCTCTCCCAGGCCGGTGGCGGAGGCAGCCGCGCTGCGGTTGTCGGCGTAGGCTCCACACCCTACCAGCGGTGAATCGCCCACGCGCCCGGGCAGTTTGTTGAAGGTGCCGCCGGTCGAAGTCGCCGCCGCCAGGTTCCCGGCCGCATCCAGCGCGACTGCGCCGACCGTATCCGACGGGATCGTGCCGGACTGGGACTGGGCGTGTGCGTGACCTCTAGCGTTCCAAGTCTGCCTGCGCTCCAGTTCGCGGCCGACCCACAACTCCTCTGGAGGGCACAGGAGCAGGCCACACTCGTGGGCGAACGTCTCAGCCCCAGCGCCGACCAGCATGGCGTGCCCGCTCCGGGTCATCACCAGCCGGGCCAGCGTGACCGGGTTACGCACGCGCTGCACGGCGGCCACCGCCCCGAAACTGAGGTCGCGGCCATCCATGACGATGGCATCCAGTTCCACCTGGCCCGCTGCATTGAGGAAAGAGCCCACTCCGGCGTCGAAGGCTGGGTCATCCTCCATGACGCGGACGGCGGCTTCGACTGCATCCAGCGCTGAACCGCCGTGGGCAAGGATGGCCCAGCCAGCCTGTGCGGCCTGGCGGCATCCTGCGAGGACCGCCTCGTGAGTGTCCATAGGGATGTCGTAGGCTCCCCCATGGACGATGATCGTGGGAGACGGTTGGTTCATAGCCATGCAGGGTTCTCACTCCGCCGGGCGAAAGTAGACGTCCGTGGGCTTGAATTTGGAGTTGCGCAGGAAGCGCCCTTTGACCTTCATCCCGATCCAGTCGAGGCTGGCTTCGTGGGGGTCAACGCCGACCAGGCGGGCCAGGAAGAGCGTGTCCACGCCCTCGAACTCGATCAGTGCCAGCACGTAAGGGCACTGGGGTAGGAATTCCTCTGAGCCAAAGTGGCAGACGGTGAAGGCGTGCACTTTGCCCTCTGGCTTGATCTCCACCCACTCTGTCTCCTGGCCGGTGTACATATCGTGGCCGCGCGGGGTGGCGTAAGTGTAACCGCTCTCCGGGTCGCGGCAGGCGATGAACCGCTTGTTGGCCAGCGCGGCGAAGAAGGGAGAGTCCTGGCCGTAAGAGTAGTTGTATTCGACATGGTAGGGCTGTTTGATGACGATGGGCGACATGTCCTTCAGTGCCGCAAGGTCCTCGCCCTTGGGGAAGGGGACGTTGAACAGGACGGTCCCTGCCATCGTCTCCTCGAACATGGTGGGGAATTCTTTGTCCGACATCGGTGTCTCCTATTCCGCCCGCTCCAGGATGCTGACGGTCACGTAGGTGCCGGTGCCGGCGTGCGAATGGATCGCGCCCCGGCGGGCGTTGGGCACCTGCAGCGTCGCGTCGCCGAAATGCTTCTCGATGGTATACTGCAATTGCCAGATGGCAAAGACCGCCTGCATCAACCCCGTCGCGCCGACCGGGTGGCCGCAGGCGATCAGGCCGCCGGAAGGGTTGACGGGGCAGACTGGCTTCTCGGGCAGTTTCAGCCCGTAGTCAATGCCGGGCATGAAGGCCTTGCCGCTGGCGGCGAAGGAGCCCCCTTCCCCGTAGCGGCACAGTCCCATGTCCTCGTAGGTCTGGACCTCCGACGAGGTGTAGGCGTCGTGCAGTTCGACAAAGTTAATCTCGCGCACGGGGTCCGTGATTCCGGCGTTCTTGTAGGCCTCTTTGCTGCCCATGCGACCGGCGCGGAAGGAGTGGGCCCCCGGATAGCGGAAGCCACGGCCCCACAGGTCCTTGTAGTAGGCGCGCGAATCGGCGTCCATCTCGTTGGGCAAGGCATTATACTTGTAGAAATCCTCGTAGGACTGGTGGGGCCGGTCGGCCAGGCGCATGGCGTCGGTGCCCCGCCCGATGCCGGTGACGCG
>DATKWP010000425.1:0-3396 GCA_035529535.1 Anaerolineae bacterium
GACCCGCTACAGGCACCCGCTTGACGGTTTTTCTGTACACGGAGGGACTGGGGTGAACCTTCAACTGACGCTGGCAGCCCGCTACCTGTGGGGGCGCAAACTCAGAACGTCTCTCACCACGCTCGCCATCGTGATCGGCGCGTTGGTGATCTTTGGCATGAACATCATGCTGCCGACCATGCTGCAGGCCTTCCAGGCCAACATGCTGGCTGCCTCGGGCCAGGTGGACGTCACCATCACCCACGAGACCGGAGAGGCCTTCTCACGCGCCGTTCTGAACAGGATCAGGCTGATGGAGGGCGTGCGCGCCGCCTCCGGTTCGCTCAGGCGCACGCTCAACGTGCCCGATGGCTTCTTCGGCCGCGGGGTCCAGGTCACGGCCGTCTTGCTGGTCGGCATTGAGCCCAGGTTGGCGCAGACCCTTCGCAACTACCCGGTCAAAGAAGGGCGCTTCCTGCGCTCCTCTGATACCGCGGATGCCGTTGTCACGACCAGCCTGGCCGATAGCCTGGGCCTGAAACTGGGGGACAGATTGCCCCTGCCGACTTCCGAGGGCGTCGTGCCGTTCAGGATCGTGGGGCTCCTCCCGGCGCGCACGCTGCCCGGAAACGAAGAGGTACTCGTGCCGTTGTCCGAAGTGCAAAAACTGCTCGACCTGCCCAAACGCATCAACACCATCGAAGCCAACCTGGACACGCTCGACCCCGCCCGGCGCGCGGCCATCCTGGCCGCCATCGAGGCCCAATTGGGCGACGATTATAACCTGGGCGCGCTGACGAGCGGGACAGAACTGTTCGCCAGCCTTCGCCTGGGCCAGCAGATGTTCAGCCTGTTTGGTTTTCTCGCCCTCTGTATGGGCGGCTTTATCATCTTCAACACCTTCCGCACGGTCGTGGCCGAGCGCCGCCACGACATTGGCATGTTGAGGGCCGTGGGAGCCAGCCGCCGCACCATCGTCGGGTTGATCCTCGCGGAAGGGTTGTTGCAGGGCGTGGTCGGCACGGCGCTGGGGATGGCCCTGGGCTACCTGATGGGTGCAGGCATCACGGCGCTGGTAGCCCCCATGCTGGGGCAGTTCTTGCACGTCCAGCTCGGTGCACCGGTAATCAGCCCGGCCCTGGTGGTGACGACGATAGTACTGGGCGTGGGCGTCACGCTCCTGGCCGGCTTGCTGCCTGCTTTGAGCGCCAGCCGGGTCACCCCGCTCGAAGCCCTGCGTCCTGCTGTCGCCCAGGTCTTTCAGCGTGCCGTGGGCGTCGGCGCGATCGTCGGCGTCATCCTGATCGTGCTGGCCATCGCCGGGCTGCTGTCGGGGAGGATGGAGTTTACGGCTCTGGGAGGGCTGCTGTTCCTGGTTGGATTGGTGCTCGTCGCACCTGTGCTGGTCAAGCCCATCGCTTCCGTGTTCGGTGGCTTGATCGCCCTGGCTTTTGCTCGCGATGGGACGGGGACGCTGGCGCAGGGCAACCTGACGCGCCAGCCCTCGCGCGCGGCCATCACTGCCAGTGCGACCATGATCGGCCTGGCCATCATCGTCGCTATGGGCGGGATGACGACCAGCCTCACCGGTACCTTCCTCACCATTCTGCAAAAGAGCCTGGGCAGCGACTACATGCTGATGCCCCCTTCGGTGGGCGTATGGGCCAGCGACGTCGGGGCCAGGCCCGAACTGGCCGACCGGCTGCGCGCCGTGCCCGGTGTGGGTCCCGTCAGCACCATGCGCTTTGCGGCTGCCACGGCAGATGGGAAATCCGTTTCACTGTTGGGCATTGACCCGGCCGTCTTTCCGCAGGTGGCGGCCTTGAATTTCCAGGCCGGTGACGCCCGCACCGCCTACGCCGCCCTGGCCGAGGGGCGCGCGCTGATTGCCAATGGCCCTTTCGCCGCCCAGGCCGGGCTTGAGGTGGGGGATACGGTGCGGCTATCCACCCCTCGCGGTAGGCAGTTCTATCGCATTGCGGCCGTCGCGGGCGACTATCTCAATGCCAAGATCATGACCGCCTATGTCTCGCAGGCCAACCTCCGCGCCGACTTTGACAAAACCGAGGACGTGTTCATCCAGCTGAACCTGGCGCCGGGTGCCGACCCGCTACAGGTCGAATCGAAACTCAAGACGATCGTGGCCGATTACCCGCAGTTCAAACTCGTCTCCGGGAAGGCCTTTTACGAGCAGAACAAGCAACTCTTTGACGCCGTCTTCGTCTTCTTCTATATTTTCATCGGCGTGTTGGCTTTCCCTTCCTTGATTGCGCTGCTCAACACCCTGGCCATTGGCGTGATCGAGCGCACGCGCGAGATCGGCATGTTGCGCGCCGTCGGCGCGACGCAGAGGCAGGTCCGCCGGACCGTGCTGTCCGAGGCGCTGCTGCTGGCGGCGGTCGGGACCGCTTTTGGCTTGCTGGCGGGACTCTACCTGGGGTACGTGATGGTGTTGGGGTTGGGCGTGGGCGGATTCCCGGTCGCCTATTCCTTCCCCTTCGCCGGGCTGCTGGCGGCCATTGCCATTGGACTGCTCTTTGGTGTGCTGGCGGCGCTGCTCCCGGCCCGGCAAGCCGCCCGCCTGGAAATCGTGCGCGCCCTGCGCTACGAATGAACGTGAGGTGGAGAAACCAGGTTTTTCCCAAAAACCTGGTTTCTTGACGGTGCGCGCAAGCCCCGGCCGATGTAGGCCGGGGCTTCTCCTTTGTGTAATCAGAACGCGGGCGTAGCCACGTAGCCACCAATCGCTTGACAGGCGTCAAATCATCAGTATAATGTAGAAAGGTTATAACGTTGGTACGTCATTAGGTCTTCTGGTCTCACGCTTGCGCACCCGGCGCAAGCCCGCGAAAAGGAGGAGCACATGAGCGAAGAGATCAATGTCGGAATCGTTGGTACCAAGTTCATGGGGCGGGCGCACTCCAATGCGTTCATGGACGTGTCCCACTTCTTCGATCTGCCCGTGTCACCTGTCCTGCGTGCTGCCTGCGGCCGGAATGCCGCTGATCTGGAGGCCTTTGCCAGGCGGTTCGGCTGGCAGACCACCGAGACCTCGTGGGAGCGGCTGGTGGCCCGCGACGACGTAGACCTGGTGGATATCTGCACCTCCAACGTGACGCACATGCCGATCGCCGTCGCGGCGGCCAGGGCGGGTAAGCACGTCTTCTGCGAAAAGCCCATCGCCATGAACGCCGGGGAGGCCCGCCGCATGCTCGACGCGGCACGCGAGGCGGATGTGCGTCACATGGTCGCCTTCAACTACCGCCGTGTGCCGGCCATCGTCCTGGCCAGGCACATGATTGAGGCAGGCAAGATCGGGACCATCCGGCACTTTAACGCCGTCTACTACCAGGACTGGCTGGTGGATCCGAACTTTCACATGGTCTGGCGGCATGACGCCAAGGAAGGGGGCTCCGG
>DATKWP010000426.1:0-2455 GCA_035529535.1 Anaerolineae bacterium
GTGTACCTGGTCGGCGGGCAGCCAGGGCCAGACCTGGCCCACCGGGATGACCAACTTTCGGCCCAGCCAGGCCCAGTTTTCGATGGTCGGGCTGGGGCGGTCCCTGTCCAGCCGGGCGATTTCCATCTGGGCGCCCAGGGGGCGGGTCAGCCCGGCCTCGGCCAGCACGGTGGTGCCGATGCCGACCTGGCTTTCGACCGTCAGCCGCCCGCCGATGGCGAGCATGCGTTCCTGCATGTTGGCCAACCCCAGTCCCCGCTGAGATTGGGCGGCGTCGAACCCGGTGCCGTTGTCGCCGACCGTCAGCGCCACCTGCTCGGGAACACAACGCAGGTGGACGTCCACGCGGGTGGCCCGGGCGTGGCGGGCGACGTTGTGCAGCGCCTCCTGGGCCACGCGGTAGAGCGCTTCGGCCACCGGTGGCGGCAGCAGGGCGTCGTTGCCCTGCACGTCCAGGTAGATCAAGAGGTGTTCCTGCGCCCCGAAGAGCAGGGTGTAGTCGTTGAGCGCGGCGACCAGCCCCTGCTCCTGGAGCGAGCCTGGGCGCAGGTCCTCGATCAGCCGCGTCATCTCGCGCTGGGCGGCCTGGGCGGTCGTTTCCACCTCACGCACCATCTCGGCCAGGTCGGCCGGCACGTCCTGCAGCGCATCGAAGCGGGTGCGGATGCCGCCGGCCGTCATGGCCAGGCTGAACAGGTGTTGTTTGACGCTGTTGTGCAGTTCGCGGGCCAACCGGTTGCGCTCTTCGACCACGGCCAGCGCGCGGACCTGGTCGGTGAGGCGCGCGTTGCGCTCCTGCAGTTCGTCCAGGTCTTGCTCGTCCTGTTCCAGGTGGCCGGCCAACAGGTCCAATCGTCCGGCGAGTTCGCCCAGGTCATCGGGCGTCGGGTCGGCGATGCGTGGGGAGAGGTTGCCGCGCAGCCAGGCCTGGGCGGTTTCGAGCGCATAACGCAGGCGGCGGGTGACGCTGCGGCTGGCCCACGCTCCCAGCAGTGCCCCGACCAGGGCGGCGACAAGCGCCACCAGCAGTACGTGGGCATTCCGGAGGGACTGGGGGAGCACCGGCTCGTGCGTGAGCAAGATCGTGATTCCCAGCGCTATCCCCTCGGCCAGGAGTACGGCCGCCAGCGTCACCGCCGCGTGGGCGAGGGTCAGTTTGTGCAGCAGTTCGATTCTTGGACGGGCATCGCGTTGCATACAAGGCTCCTGTAGGCTTGCGTACGATTTGTCACCATTATATCAGGGTTCGCCCTGCCTGTCATCGTGCCCGCGACCGAAATTGGTCTCGTACCTGAGTACAATCCTGCAGAAAGCAGCCACTCCCACGTCTGTGTTGGCCTTTCTACCCGCGTGAGCGTGCGCACTTGCTCCCGATGTGGGAACGTTGTATAATATCCGTATGCGGATTATCGCTCTCAAGACTCTGCGTGCCTTTTGGGAACGGCATCCCGACGTTCAGCAAGCATTACAGGCGTGGTATCACGACGCGAAGCAAGCCGCCTGGAAGACGCCGGCGGATATCAAGAACGTGTATCGTAATGTGAGTATTGTAGGGAACAACCGTGTGGTGTTCAATATCAAGGGTAATCGTTATCGCCTTGTTGTTGCTGTTCAATATGATTACGGCCTCGTTTATATCCGCTTCGTTGGTTCACATCAGGATTATGACAAGATTGATGCGGCTACGATTTGAGTGAGGTGATGACTATGGATATCCGACCTATCAGGACTGAGGCTGACTATCAGGCCGCTCTGGTGGAAATTGAGCGTCTGTTTGGCGCTGCTCCCAATACACCAGAGGGTGACCGTCTGGATGTGCTGGCCACGCTGGTTGAAGCATATGAAGATCTGCACTACCGTATTCCTGCACCAGACCCCGTCGAAGCGATCAAGTATTACATGGAAAGCCGTGGGTTGTCGCGTGGTGACCTTGAGCCATACCTCGGGAGCCGCGCACGGGTATCGGAAGTACTGAGCCGCAAACGGCCTCTGTCGCTCAGTATGATCCGGCGCTTGCACATAGGGCTGGGTATCCCGGCGGACGTGCTCATCGAATCGTATGCGGTTGCCAAGACAGCCCGCGCCTAAAGCTGAATACGCTGAAACCGCTGATCGCGGGGCCACGTGTCATCTGTTAACCTGGCACGGGCGAGAGCAATGATGCGTGCAAAATCCGTTCGGAACGTTCCCGCCATTCCTGTGCCTCCTCGATGCGGTAGATCCACTTGGTTGCATCGGCTTCCCACGTCGGGTGAGTACGGTTGATCTCGTCGAGAAAGGCCGCATCGGTGCAGATGCGCCGGTTGAAGTCTTCACAGTCGCTGCCGTATTGCTGTTCGTAGGAAGCAATCCGACGCTCGGCACGTTCCATCCTCTCCAGGCAGTAATCCACTTCTGACTTCCTCCTTATCTTATTCTACCACAGAAGTGCGGAAGATGGTACACTGATGGAACA
>DATKWP010000427.1:0-2478 GCA_035529535.1 Anaerolineae bacterium
CGTGTTGATACTGTACACTGACGGCGTCACGGAGGCACGCAATGCGCAAGGGGCGTTTCTTGGCAAGGAGCGCCTGTTGGAGTCCGTGAGGGCTGCCCTGGGCTGTTCGGCCCAGGGCATTCAAGACGCGCTCCTGGCAGATATTTGTGAATTTGTGAACGACGCCCCCCAGTCTGACGACATTGCCCTGGCCGTCATCGTGCGGGGTTCATCGGTTGCCATTCCCACCCCTCCCCCTGCTTGACCACGTGCCCCAGGCTGGGGAAGGGCGGAAAGTGCTGGCCGATGACCCAGGTGCGCTCCTCGGCCGCCAGATCAAAGATCGCCCAGGAGGCCAGGGCCCTGCTCGACGCACTGGCGTGAAGGGCGGCGTATGTCAAGTTACTCCGTGACTGGGCCGCACCGCCGTAGAACAGGCGGTGCTGGAAGGTGCGGCGTGAAGGGCGGCGTATGTCAAGTTACTCCGTAACTGGACAAATAGCCACAGTTGGTGTAAACTAGGGGAGTGTGCCTGAGAGCACACTGCCGCATTCAACGATGTGGCCAACCGCGGGCGGGAACGCAAACACCCGTACCGGACAAGAAGAGGTTCTGGCACTAGCCCGATCTCATGTTGCGCCTGCTTATGGCAGGCGCTTGTTCGGTTATACTGTCGGATCCGAGTCCGCTCGGTGCATTACGCCGGGCGGTCATTGTGTTATCCTTATTGAGGTAGATTTGGATGAGCAAACGTAAACTGAAGCGACAATTGAACCTGGCCCAGGTGGTGATGTTGGGGACCACCGGGACGCTGGCCGCCGAGATCTTTGTGCTGACGGGGCACGCGGCCGGCATAGCCGGCCCGGCCACCGTGCTGGCCCTGCTGATCGGCGGGCTACTCAGTTACAGCGTGGCGCTGAACTATTGCGAACTGGCGACCACCTATCCCGTCGCCGGCGGAGCCATGAGCTACGTGCGCGAAGCGTTCGGCAACAACATCCTCTCGTTCCTGGTAGGCTCGATGGACTGCGTATCCAGCACCTTCTACGCCGCCCTGTCGGCGGTCGGATTCGCCTACTCGCTGCAGATCTTTATCCCCGCCACCCCCATCGTGCCCGTCGCCGTCGCGGCGATTGGCATCTTTGCCCTGCTCAACATCCTGGGCGTCATCCAGGTGGGCAACGTCCAGATCGTCCTGGGCGGAATCCTGCTGGCGGTGTTCGCCATCTTCATCGGTGTGGGCCTGACCCATCCGGCGGGCTTCCGCTGGCAGGTCTTTATGTCGGGCCAGGCCGTCTTCGCCGACCAGGGAGCCTTGGCCAACCTGTCCCGCATCTTTAAGACCATTGCACTGGTGTACTGCGCCTACGTCGGTTTCGAGGTGATCGCGGACGATGCGGAGGAGGTGAGCCGCCCGAACCGCAACATCCCCCTGGGCATCCTGATCAGCCTGACCCTCTGCACGCTGATCTACGTCTCGGCGGGCTTGGTAGCCCTGGGAACCGTGCCCTGGCAGGAACTGGCCGGTTCCGAAACGGCGCTGACCGATGCAGTCCGGCGCTTCATCCCGGGCTGGGGCGTGCCGATGATGGCGATGGCGGGGATGATCGCCACGCTCACCTCCATCAACAGCGCCATGCTCAGCGCCACCCGCGAGGCCTTCACCCTGAGCCGGGACGGCGTATGGCCCCGCCCGCTGTCCAAACTCAACCGTTTCAGAACACCCCACGTCTCCATCGTGGTAATCGGCGGGGTCAGCGCGGTGGTCGCCGCCATCGGCCTGGTGGACTTTTTGAGTTACATCTCCAGTGCGGGGTACCTGTTCGTGCTGTTCTGGGGCAGCCTGTCCATGGTTCGCCTGCGGAAACTCTACCCGAACCTGGCCCGGCCCTTTAAGGTTCCGCTCTTTCCGTTCACCGCCTACCTGGCCGGGGCGACTTGTGTGCTCGTCATTGCCGCCGCCGACTGGCGGGCGCTCCTGTTTGGCGCCGGGGTGCTGGCCGTCTTTAGCCTGCTTTACTACGCCGGCCCGCGCGTCGCCCGGCTGTTGGCCGCACGGTTCAAAACCAGGGGACCGGCCAAGGATCGCCTCCTGATCGCGGCCGCCAATCCGCGCACCGCCAGAAACCTGGTCCACCTGGCTTCCATCATCGCGCAGGCCACCGAGGACACCTACATCTGCGTGCTGAGCGTGTCCCCCATCGCGGCGCAGCCCGCGCCCGACCCGGCGAAACGGGTGAACGGGCGCTCGAGGTACCGGCAGAAGACGCTGCTGGACCAGGTCGCCAGCGAGGCCCAGGCCCGCAACGTGGCACTGTATACCAAGGCCGACATCGCCCCCAGCGTGTCCGAGGGCATCCTGGATGAACTCGAACGCCACAACAACGTCAGACTGGTGCTGGCCGGCTGGCCCGGCCCACTGGACGCCGAGGCGCTGGTCGAGAACCCGGTGAAGGTCGTGCTCCAGAAGGCGCACACCAACGTCGCAGCGTTGCTGGA
>DATKWP010000428.1:0-4424 GCA_035529535.1 Anaerolineae bacterium
GTCTGCTCGGCACGCAGGAACTTGCGGCGGGCCGGGACGTTGAAGAACAGGTCCTCGACCGTCACCGCTGTGCCCGGCGGCCGGCCACTCTCCTGGCGGGCCACCACCTGGCCCCCATCCAGCCGCAGCAGCGTCCCAACCGGCTCTTCGGCCGCGCGGGTCACAAAGGTCACCCGGCTGACAGCGGCGATGGAGGTCAGCGCCTCGCCCCGGAAGCCCAGGGTCATGATGTGCGCCAGATCGTCGGCCGTGGCCAGTTTGCTGGTCGAGTGGTGATAAAAGGCCAACTCCGCCTCGGCGGGCGGCACGCCACAGCCATCATCGGCCACGCGGATGAAGCGCTTGCCGCCGGCGCGCGTCTCCACCTGGACGTCCCGAGCGCCGGCGTCTATGCTGTTCTCAACCAATTCCTTGACCACAGACGAGGGGCGCTCGACCACCTCGCCGGCAGCGATCTGGGAGGCGACGTGTTCCGGCAGCACACGAATGGGCATAGGGGATCTCCTGACGGGCTCATTGTATCACACAAATCCAGATTTGACATTTCGTTTCCTATGCGGTAGCATGCGTGCGGTCGTGCTAGACGGGGAGCTGGCGGTGCCCTGTACCCGCAATCCGCCATAGCGGGGTCGAATTCCCCCCCGAGAGCCGGGTCATGCGATACTGCCGAGGTCAGGCGGTGTTGAAGATTGGGTCCTGCGCGGCAGGAGCCTTCGAACCCCGTCAGGTCCGGAAGGAAGCAGCGGTAAGGAGTTTCTCCTGGGCGCCGCAGGGGCGCCTGGTTGGAGCCGGTTGATCCCGGTAAGCCGGGTGAGGCGGTTCGACGGGAGGTGCACGACCAGTCATCAAGGGAGGCGGCGGAACCGCCGCCTCCTCCTGTGTATCAATACCCTATGGAGAATACAGCGACCATAAGCGCAGCGACATCGTCCAAACAGGCCGGAAACAACCCTCCCCTCCGGCTCCCCCCTGAGAGGGGGGAGGGATTTGCCTCCCTACCCGTGCTACGGGGATTGGTGGCGTTCCTGGCGTTGGCGTTGATCGCCAGCGTGCTGGTGGCCGGCTATCAGATCGCGCTGACGCCGGTCACGCTCATGGTGGACGGCCAGGTGCAACGCCTGCGCACCCACCAGGACACCGTGGCGCTCCTGCTGATGGACACCGGCCTCGCGCTTTATCCCGAGGACGACGTCACGCCTGCCTTGGATGCGCCGCTGGAGCCGGGGTTGACCGTAGAGGTGCGGAGAGCCCGTCCCGTGTACATCAGCGCCGATGGGCACGACGTGCTGTTCCGCACCCACGCCACGTCGGTCGAGGCGGCGTTGGAGGAGGCGAGAGTGTCGCTGGGCCCCTACGACGAGGTCGAGGTCGAAGGAGCACTGCTGCCCGGCAGCCATACGTCTCCCCTCGCCCTGGCAGGGAGCGAAGCCGGGGGTGAGGGTATGTCTCCCCTCGCCCTGGCAGGGAGAGGGGCCGGGGGTGAGGGTTCGCCCGCCCGCATCGTCATCCACCGCGCTGTGCCCTTTACACTCCACGAGGATGGCCAGGCGACGAACCTCTACACGACCGCTGCCACCGTCGGGGAGGCGTTGCGCCGGGCCGGGCTGACGCTCTACCTGGCCGACGGGGTCCGGCCAGGGCTGGGCGAGCGCATGTCCGCCGGGCTACACGTCTACGTGGACCGTTCCGTACCCGTGACGGTGCAGGTGGATGGGCGGACGCTCCGCACCCGTACGCACCGGGAGCGCGTGGACGAGGTGTTGGCCGACTTGAGGATCGTCCTCATCGGTGAAGACTATACCATCCCCCCCCTGGATGCCTCCCTGGAAAACGACGTTCCGATCCAGGTGGTGCGGGTCAGCGAGCGGTTCCTGGTCGAGCAGGACCCCATTCCGTTCGAGTTCACGTGGCAGCCCGATCCAGACCTGGAACTGGACTCCCCTGCACGGGTGATGCAAGAAGGGGTCCCCGGCGTCCTGGAACGGCGCATCCGCGTGCGCTACGAGGACGGCCAGGAGATCGCACGGGAGGTCGAAAGGGAGTACGTGGCGGTCCCACCCACGACCAGGATCATGGGATATGGGATCCAGATCGTCGTCCGGACCCTGGAGACGCCAGAGGGGCCGGTCGAGTACTGGCGCGTGATGCGCATGTTGGCGACCTCGTACTCTGCCTCGACGGCCGGCACGCCGAAGACGAGCCCCTGGTACGGGCGCACCGCCACCGGCATGGTCATGAAGCACGGCATCGTCGCCGTGGACCCACGCTACGTGACCCTGCGCACCCGCGTCTACGTGCCCGACTATGGGATCGGCCTGGCCGGAGACACGGGCGGTGCGATCAAGGGGCGACGCATTGACCTGGGGTACGACGACGACAACCTGGTGCTGTGGTATCGTTGGGTGGACGTATATCTGCTCACCCCGGTGCCGAGCAAGATCAACTATATCCTCGATTAGAGCCGGCCCGTGAGGCCGATGGGTACAGCGGTGAGGCCAATGGGACCATCGGACGTGCACAGGCTGCTAGAGCAGTGGGACCTCCGGCCGAGCAAGGGGCTGGGCCAGAATTTCCTCGTAGATCCGGCTGCGCTGGAAAAGATCGTCGCAGCCGCTGAACTGACCCCCGACGACGTCGTCCTGGAAGTGGGAGCGGGGCTGGGCACACTGACCCGGCGGCTGGCCCAGGAGGCCGGGCGCGTCGTGGCTGTGGAACTGGACCAGCGGCTGATCCCGGTCCTGGAGAGTGTGCTGGCTGGCCTGGACAACGTGACACTGGTCCAGGGGGATATCCTGGAATTGGATCCTACTTCCAACTTCCAACTTCCAACTTCCAACTTCCAGTACAAAGTCGTCGCCAACCTGCCCTACTACATCACCTCGGCCGTGCTGCGCCACTTGCTGGAGGCAGCTCTCAAGCCCCAACGGATGGTACTCACCGTGCAGCGCGAGGTGGCGGAGCGTATCGTCGCGAAACCGGGGCAGATGAGCCTGCTGGCGGTGAGTGTGCAGTTCTATGGGCAACCGCGGTTGCTCTTTCGTATCAAGCCGGGCAGTTTCTACCCGTCGCCGGAGGTGGAATCGGCGGTGGTACGGGTGGACCTCCACTCCACACCCCCCGTGCCCGTGGAGGAGACGGTCGCCTTCTTCCGCGTGGTGCGGGCCGGCTTTGCGCAGCGCCGCAAGCAACTGCGCAACACGCTGGCGGCCGGCCTCAGGCAGCCACCGGAGGAGGTGGCAGACAGGTTGAGGAAAGCCGGGGTGGACCCCCGCCAACGTGCGGAGGCGCTCAGTTTGGAGGAGTGGGGCCGGGTGGCCCATGTGCTAGGCCGCCTCGGTATCTGATCGAGGTCTATTGGTGATCTCCTCACGGCTTCGTATAGATGACTCTCCCATACTTGGCGGCAGGGTAGGCAATACCGCCGATCACGTCACGGGTCTCTTCAAACTCCTGCCGTGAGATGGTGATGACCTGAATGGGCAGTAGCATATCTCGAAACAGGCTCTGCGTGTGTAGCCAGCGTTCTTTACGGCTTACAGGTCGTTCGGTGACCACCAGCAGGTCGAGGTCGCTGTCGGCTGTGGCCCGCCCTTCGGCATATGAACCAAACAGGATCACCTGCTCTGGAGCGAGCGCATCCACGATACGCCGGGTAGCGTTGCGCAGCAACTCGTCTGTTACAGCTTGAGAACCGGTTGGTATGTCAGTCGGGGATGCTGAGTGCTTTCCCATTGATAGTCTTCCCTACGACAGTATACCACTGTATAGATTACCTGCCAACGCAAAATACCCGTGTCAATCCGTCCCATCCGTGTTATCCGTGTCCCAATTGCCCCTGCGGCCACACGGGGACGAACAGACCCCACTGCTCGGGGTAGGCGCGGATGAATTCCTCCATCCACGCGGCTACCTGCCGCAGGTTGACCCGCAGGTCCTCGTGCGGGTCACCGGTACGGACCATCTCCAGCGGCGGTGACACGCGCATGACGGTGCGCCCGTCCGCGTCCCGATAGGGAGCGCCGACGAGGATGGCCGCGTCGGTCTTGAGCGCCAGCCGCACGTGGCCGGTCGGCAAGAGAGCGGGACGGCCGAAGAACTCGACCATGGTCTCCTCGCCGCCGACGGGCCGGTCCACGCCGGTCAGCACGGCCCCGCCCTGGCGCAGGCGGCGCACGGCCTCCCGCAAGGCCGGGACGCTGATGGACGTCAGGTAGACCCCGGCGCGCGTGCGCATTTGGTCCATCAGGTTAAAGCCCCCGGTCGGCCGGCGGGCCAGCCCCAACACCTGCATTTCCAGGCCGTAGACCACCAGCGCAAGAATACCCAGGTCGAAATTGCCGGTGTGGGTCCCCGCGATGATCAGCCCCTTGCCGCGCTGCTGGGCCTGCTCAATGTGGGCGTATGCTTCGGGTGGAATATGGACG
>DATKWP010000429.1:0-3360 GCA_035529535.1 Anaerolineae bacterium
ACGATAGCCGTGACCTGGCCGCCGCCGGTCTTTTCGTAACTCACCAGCTCGACCTTGGCGGCCTTGACCATGGCATCGGCCGCCTCGACCATCGCCGGAAAGCTCTTCGTTTCGATCATACCCAATGCTTCGGTCATCATATCCTCCTGATGGGATAATTGTCGCTGCGCTTATACCTTCCCGAAGGCTCGACCCACTACAGTTCGACTTAACATCAAGCCTTCGGGAAGGTCTGCTTGACATCAAGCCTTCGGGAAGGTCTGCTCAACATCAAGCCTTCGGGAAGGTTCAGTTCAGGTTCTGCGCTCGGCCTGGGGCGTGCGCCCGCCGACTCCTTCAATGGCGGCCACGGCTGCGCCGTAGCCCGCCATGATGTCGCGTTCCTCGCCGCCCAGGTAGACGCGCCCAAAACTGCCAAAGGCGCGCACTTCCAGAATGTTGATGTAGGCGGCCTTTTCTGCCTCGTTGGCCGCCAGCGCCGCATAGCCCGCCGGCTCCACCTCCAGCACGTACAGCGTCTGCCCGGCCAGCAACATGTGACCGTGGCGCAGACGGTTGACGAGCTGCACCTGGTGGGCATCTACGTGGCGGATGATCTGGCTCGAGACCAACTTGGGCTTGATGCGGTCCGCCTCCTGCAGTCCCAGCGCGCCCAGGATCGCCGCACCGGCCGCCCGCACCTCGGCCTGTTCCTCGTGGTGCACCTCCAGCAGGCCAAACAGCCGCTCGACGATCTGCATGCCGGGGCGGACTTTGGTGGCCTTGAGGGCGATGTCGGTGATGCGGTTGATCTCGATGCCCGGCGAGATTTCGACCCACAGCGATGCGTCGTGCGGTAGCGGCAGGAAACCCTGGGCCACCGTGCCGAGGAACGCCGCGTGCTGCGGTTGCAGGCTGTCCAGGAAAACGTAGGTACGCAAGTCTACTGCCATGCACTGCTCCTGTTCTACCTTCCCGAAGGCTCCTGCCTTCCCGAAGGCTCTCCTACCTTCCCGAAGGCTCCCCTACCTTCCCGAAGGCTCCCCTACCTTCCCGAAGGCTTGACCCACTACAGTTCGACTTAACATCAAGCCTTCGGGAAGGTTCACGGGAAGGTCTGCTTTTCGGCTTCTTGCATGATCTTGACGCTGGCACTGGCGCCGATCCGGCTGGCGCCCGCCGCGATCATCTTTTGCGCGTCGGCGTAGGTGCGGATGCCGCCGGCCGCCTTGACCCCCATGGTGGGGCCGACCACGCGCCGCATCAGCGCCACGTCCTCGGCGGTCGCCCCACCCGGCCCGAACCCGGTGGAGGTCTTGACAAAGTCGGCGCCAGCCACCTTGGCCAGTTGGCAGGCGATCACTTTCTCCTCGTCGGTCAACAGCGCGGCCTCGATGATCACCTTGAGGATAGTATTGTTGGCGTGGCAGGCGCGGGCCACGGAGGCGATGTCGCGCTCTACCAGTTCATAGTCCCGCGACTTGAGCGCGCCGATGTTGATCACCATGTCCACTTCGCCGGCGCCGTCGCGAATGGCCTGCTGGGTCTCGAAGACCTTGGCCTCGGTAGACGTGGCACCCAGCGGAAAGCCGACGACGACGCAGACGGGGACGCCGCTGTCCTTCAGCAGTTCCGCGCACATCTTGACGTTGGCGGGATTGATGCACACCGACGCGAAATGGAATTTGCGCGCCTCGTAGCACAACTGTGCGATCTGGTCCTGCGTGGCGTCCGGCTTGAGCAACGTGTGATCAATCATGGGGGCCAGCCGGCCGTCGGTGGGCGCGACGCCCAGCGTGGCGGCAACGCGGTCCGCGCCGGCGTTGACCACGGGCTGTACGTGCTCCACGTAGTTGTGGGCCGAAATAGAGGGGGCACTGGCACCGCCAGCCTCCGCCTGCTCCTGCTCTTCCTGCACCAGGATCAACACCTGGCGGGTGATTTGTTCGATGATACGCTCTAACGAGGCCTCATCCAGACTTTTCATGGTTCACCCCGGCGCCGACTTTAAGAAAGCGCCGTTCGATTTGCATGATCTTGTCCACGCGCCGCGCGTGCCGCCCGCCGCCGAAGGGGGTCTCGAGCCAGGCTTTGACGATCTGGCGGGCCAGGCTGGGGCCGATCAGCCCGGCCCCCAACGTCAAGACGTTGGCGTCGTTGTGCTCGCGGCTGTTGACCGCCGTAGCCTGGTCGTAGCACATGGAAGCGCGCACACCGGGCACCTTGTTGGCCGCCATGCAGGAGCCGATACCGGCGCCATCTACGACGATGCCACGCCAGGCGCGCCCCTGGGCCACCAACTGCGCCACCGCCAGGGCAAAGTCCGGATAGTCCACCGCAGTGGTGCTGTTGGTCCCACAATCTACGACGGCATACCCCAACTCGCCCACGTACCCCTTCAGGGCCTCCTTTAACTCGTACCCGCCGTGGTCGGCACCGATGGCCACAGCCTGCTGGCCCTGCGGCGCAGGGCCAGTATGCAGTGTGCCAACCGGCGACGGTGCAGACGCCGCGTCTCCTGCCTCGACCAGCGTCACGTGCCGCTCCAGGGCCACCTGGCGGGCCAGGGGGGTGATCAATGCCCCTGGCGGTACAGAAAATTGCCCCCCGACCGGCACTTGCTGGACGTCCGCCTCTGTGACCAGGGGATGGGCTGGGGCCGGGCGGGAGCCCTGGGGCAACCCCAACGTGCGGTAGACCACGCGGCGTACCATTTGGCGAACACGGGTTTCGTCCAATACTCGGGTTCCCTCTCATCGTTCAGGTTACAGGGGCAGATTATACCACTACCGGGTACAGAAGCAAAAACGCGCCTTGCGCGCACGAAAAGTCAATCTGTACAGAAATGGGGCAGTACAGGGGAATGAGGTGCCAGTCCCATGTCTACCGGATCTTCCCCTTCCAGGTGGAGTTGGATCGCCTCTCGCAAGTTCTGTAGCGTCTCGTCCAACGTTCTGCCCTGGGTGACCACGGCCAGGTTCAGGCACTCGGCTACGTATCCCCCCTCATCTCCTGGATAGATCATTGCCTGGATCGTATATCGCTGTGCACCCATCTTTTCCCAGTTCTCGTACCGTCAGTGGTGCGGTACGGGTTATAGCGAATTTACGTCTACCAGCGATTATATCCGACTTGATTATTACGGCAAGAAGCGACCAAGTCGCCCCTACAAACGCAATGCACGCCGCCAGGCGGCCAGCAGGTCCACCAGGCCCTCGAAGATGAAATCTGAGCCACAGACTTCGGCTTCGGCGCGGCTGGAGGAGCCTGAGAGCACGCAGATGGTGATCAGGCCCGCCCGCTGCCCGCCCAGGACGTCGGTATCCACCCGGTCGCCGATGGTGGCCGTGGTCTCGGGGCTGGCCCCCATGTGGGCCAGGG
>DATKWP010000430.1:0-4425 GCA_035529535.1 Anaerolineae bacterium
GCCATCGTGATCGGCGCCGTCGCCCCCATCTGCGGCCCCGGCGAGTGCACCACCGGCAATTCGTACTCGGCCATCAGCAGCAGCTTGTCCACCGCCGTCTCCGATTGCTGCAGCGGCGAGCTGGGCTCCGAGTACAGCAGGATGTGCTGCTGCTCCTTCAGCGCCTCGTGTCCCCCCGCCACCGCCGCCGCCATGTCAATCGCTCGCTGGCAACTGGCCCGCTCGTTGGTCACGAACACGATCGGTTTCGTCGTGTGCTCCAGCATCAGCGCCATCTGCACGTCGTAGGTCAGCGCCGGCTCCACGTCCACCGGGATGCCGATGGACATCACAAAGTGAATGTTGGGCAGCGCATCGCACAACCGGTACCCGTTCACCAGGTCCGCCTGCGTGAACTTGCGCTGCTCGCCCGTCTCCGGGTCGAGCAGGTTGAGGCAATCGGACCCCGTCCCAAAGTAGACCCTGCTCCCCTCCAGGAACATGGCCGGCTGGCCGTCCCGGTCGCACATCACGATGCGCTCCGGCGCTGACCCCAGCGCGTCCTGCACCAAGCGGGCAGGAAACCTGACCCGGTTGCCGTCGGAGATAAAGGCCCCGGCCTCCTTCAGCATGTCGAGCGCCCCCTGGTGGTGGAAGCGGATCCCCGTGCGCCGCAACACCTCCAGCGCCGCCAGGTGCAAATCCTCCAGTTGACCCTCCGACAAAACAGCAAACTGAGGCGACCGATCCGCCACTGCCCTACCTGTCTTCACAACAACCCTGCTCCCTTTCACGCCTCCCGCCTTCCTCATTCCTCATTCCTCATTCCTCATTCCGCATTCCCCATTCCGCATTCCCCATTCCGCATTCCCCATTCCGCATTCCGCATTCCTTACAGCCGCCCCAGCGCCTGCTCCAGGTCGGCCATGACGTCCTCCGCGTCCTCCAGCCCCACCGACAGCCGGATCAGCCCATCGTCAATGCCCGCCGCCGCCCGCTCCTCCGGCGTCAGGTGTACGTGCGTGATCGTCGGCGGGTGCATGCAGATGGTGCGGCTGGTGCCAAACGTCACCGCGTGGATGACCAGCTTGAAACTGTCCATCACCCTGGCCGCCCCGGCCATCCCATCCGGTACCACGAAGGACAGCAGCCCCCCACCCGCTTTCATCTGCCGCTCTGCCAGCGCCCGTTGCGCATGGCCGGGCAGGCCCGGATAGTTCACCCGCACGACCCGTGGGTGCGCCGCCAGGAACTCGGCGATCCTTTGCGCGTTGGCGCTGTGCCGCTCCATGCGCAGCGACAGCGTCTCCAGGTACTGCAGCGCCAGCCACGCGTCGTGCGGCTGCATGATCGCGCCGATGAACTCGGTCGTGTTCCAGCGCACGTCCTCGATCAGCGCTTCCGGCCCCACGATCGCCCCCCCCAGGATGGTCGCGTTGCCGGACAGGAACTTGGTGATGGACAATAGGACCACGTCCGCGCCCAGTTCCATCGGCCGTTGCAGCGCCGCCGTGGCGGTGGTATTGTCCACCAGCAGCGGCACGCCGCGGGCGTGGGCCACCTCGGCCACGGCGGCCACGTCGGTCACGAACAGGCACGGGTTGCTGGGCGTTTCGACCCACACCATGCGTGTGCGGCCGTCAATCTCCCTGTCCCAGGAGCGCGGGTCGGCCGGGTCCTGCACGAAGCGAAAAGTGACGCCACACCGCTCCGGGAAGATCGTCGTGGCCTGCTTGTAGCCCTCCCCAAACACGTGCAGGCTGGTGACCACGTTGTCGCCCGGCCGCACCAGCGTAAAGAGCAGCTCGAACAGCGCTTGCGAACCCGAAGCCGCCGTCAGGGCCGCTTCCCCACCCTCCAACGCCGCCAACCGTTCCTCCAGCACACTGGCGGTGGGCGTCCTGGTGCGGCCGTAGACCGGATTGGGGATTTTGTCAAAGCACTCGTAGGGATACGTCATAGACTGCACGATGGGCGGCACGAAGGAGCGAAACTTGTCCACGTCCTGCAGCGGGTGGAAGCCGGCGTGCAGCGCTCGCGTGTTGAACCCCAGGTGCGCATCCGCGCGCGGGCGCGGCCGCGCCTGCGGGTCGTAGTGCCAATGCTCGCGCATAAAGAAGGGTTTTTCGGTCTTCATCTCACGACTCCCGCCCATTGATCCACTCCTGCTCCCGCTCCACGATGCGGCGGACGTCCCGCTGCACGTCGGCCGGCAAGGCTTCCGGCGTGTGGCTGGCCAGGATTTCGTCCACCTGCCTGGCCGCGCGCTGCTCCATCGTCAGCGCGCCGCGCTCCACCCACTGCGAATAGGTGCCCTTGTCCGCCAGCCTGGCATAGTACGGCTCCCTAAAGTGCCTGAGCGTGTGCGGGTGGCCCAGGTAATCGCCCGTCGGCCCCAATTCGTCTATCACGTCCAGCGCCAGCGTCTCGTCGTTAACCAGGACGCCGGCGGTGGCCGCCCGCAGCCAGCCGATCAGGTCGTTGGCGATGGCGATCACCTGCAGCGAGCCTTGTAGCCCGGCATCCATAAAGCCCACGTCGTGCACGACGTTCGCGCCGTGGATCAGCGCCGTGAACAGACTCAGCGCGACCTCGGCTCCGCATTGCTGGTCGAGCACCTTGGCGTCGGTGCAGCCACCCAGGCCAAACACCGGCAGGCCGTAATACTTGCCCAGCGAGGTCGGCACCCCCTGCTCGTCGGCCAGCACATAGTTGCCCACCATCGTCTTGAGGTTGTACGGGCCGCCGTTCCAGCCGGGGACGGCCACCGGCGAGCCTTCCCGCACCAGTTGGGCCAGCACGATGCCGAGCAGGGTGCCCGCGTTCATCGAGGCCATGCAGCCGGCGGTGGTGGTGGGCGAGTTGACCCCCCCCGCGTTGAGCGGGATGTACAACTGCGGCAGCCCCTTTTCGGCCAGGTACGTGCACTTTTGCATTGCCTCGGCGTTGGCAACCAGCCCCGAGGTGACGTTGATGTAGCAGGTGGCGAAGGGGCGGCGCTGAAAGGCTTCTGCCCCCCCGGCCACCGCCTCGCACATCTCGACGGCCGCCACGCAGCCCTCGAAATCGGGCGTGACGAACACGATCGGCTTGCTGGTGTGGTTGAGCATGGCCTCCATCTGGTAGCGGTCGTAGATGCGCTGGTCCACGTCCTCGGGCAGAAAGGCGGACATGACGAAACTAATCTCGGGCAGTCCGTCCATCAGCGTCGCTGCCTCCACCACGTCCTTCAGCACCGGCCGCCGCCGCTCCCCCGTGCGGTGGTCCAGCACATTGAGGCAGTCCGAGCCACCGCCGTAATAGGTGCGGTAACCCCAGGCGCGCATGGCAACCTGGCCATGGCGGTCGTACAGCGTCATCCGCCTGGGCACCACATCCAGGGCCCGCGCGACCACGTGCTCCGGGATGCGCACCCGCAGGCCGTCGGCGCGGGCGCCACCCTTGACCAACGTCTCGCGCGCCTGTTCGTCGTGCACCTCGACCCCCACCCGCTCCAGGATCTCCAGACTGGCATTGTGGATCTGGTCGCATTCGGGCTTGCCCATGCGGGCATAGTGGGCGCTGGTCATACTCAAACCGTGTGTCTCGATCATCGTCCCCCTCCCTATGTGGTGATTCGATTCAGCAAACTGATATATGTATTATACAATCTGATTCATCAGGTGTCAATATCTGTTCGTTTACATCTTGCGCACTGATGTTTTTTATGATATAATGGGTCACACGTAAGACGCGAACGCGGAGGTGCGCCAGTGCCCCCCACAGAGCCGGATGAGACCTCGAAGGCTAAAGTCTACAAAGAACTGCGCCGCTCTATCATCATGGGACACCGCAAGCCGGGCGAGCGGCTGAACGTCGAAGAGTTGGCCCAGCGCCATGCCACCAGCGTCTCGCCGGTGCGCGATGCGCTGCACATGCTCAGCCAGGACGGGCTCGTCACCATCAGGCCCCGCTCCGGCTACTTTGTCACCCGCATCACGCTCCGCCAGCTGCGCGACCTGCTCGACCTGCGCCAGGTCCTGGAGCTGGCCGCCAGCGAGCGCGCCGCCCTGCGCATCACCGCTGAGCAGATCGAGCGACTGGCCCACGTCCACGCTGGCTACATCGGCGACGACGACGAATCCTACGACCGCTACACCGACGAGAACCGCTCCTTTCACTACCTGGTGGCGGCCGCCTCGGGCAACCAGGAGTTAGCCGAGGCAGTGGGCCGCCTGCACGACCGCCTGGCCCGCTTCATGGTCTTGCGTCACGCCGGTAGGACCATGGAAACCACCCACGCCCGCATCGTCCAGGCCTTGCGCGCCCACGACGTGCAGGCCGCCCGCCAGGCCCTGCTGGACGAGCTCGACGAAACCCGCGAGGCCGTGTTGAGCCGCGTGATCCAGGACGAAGGGCATGCCTGGCAGTTGGGGGCGTGAGGCGTGAAACGGGAAGCGTGAAACG
>DATKWP010000431.1:0-2529 GCA_035529535.1 Anaerolineae bacterium
GGAAGAGGTAATGAACGAAGTAACTCCGATACGTAGACAGTATCTTCAGATCAAGGCTCAACACCCGGACGCCATCGTCTTCTTCCGGCTGGGCGATTTCTACGAGACCTTCGACCAGGACGCGGAGATCGCGGCCCGCGAACTTGACCTCGTCCTGACCTCGCGCCCGGTGTCCAGTGGCCAGCGGGTGCCGATGGCGGGCGTCCCCTATCACGCCGTCGAAGGCTACATCGCCCGCCTGATCGAGAAGGGCTACCGTGTGGCCATCGCCGAGCAGGTAGGAGAAGTGACGGGCAAGGGACTGGTCGCTCGCGACGTGACACGCGTCGTGACCCCTGGCACGGTCGTCGAGCCGGCCCTCCTGGACGAGAAGCGGCCCAACTACCTGGCGGCGGTCGTCGTCGAGGGTGAGCAGGCCGGCCTGGCCTACGCCGACATCACGACCGGCGAGTTTGCCACGACGCAGGTGGAGGTGGGGGAACTGGCCCAGGAATTGGCCCGCCTGCAACCCCGCGAGAGCCTGGTGCCGGACCCCCTGCATTCGCCGCACGATGCCAGCGCATTCATTCCAACAGACAATCTCCAATCTCCAATCTCCAATCTCCAATCTCCAACTTCCAACTTCCACCTCACCCCCCTCCCCCCTTACCGCTTCGAACTGGGGGCGGCCCAGCAAGCGCTGCTCGACCACTTTGGCGTGGCGACGCTCGACGGCTTCGGCTGCGCGGGGAAACCCCTGGCCATCCGGGCTGCCGGTGCCATCATCTACTACTTGCGCGAGACGCAAAAGGGGGCGCTGGCGCAGGTCGTGGGCCTCAGCACCTACTCGACCGCCCGCTTCATGACGCTCGACGCAGCCACGCGCCGCAACCTGGAACTGACCGAGACCATCCGTGAACGCAAAGCGCATGGCTCGCTCCTGGGTGTGTTGGACCAGACGCTCACGCCGATGGGGGGGCGCTTGTTGCGCGCGCGCCTGGCCCAGCCGCTACTCGACCGGCCTGCACTGGAGGCACGGCTGGACGAGGTGCAGGCGTTCTGCGAAGATGCGATCCTGCGCGGGCGGGTGCGCGAAACGATCAAGAATATGCCGGACCTGGAGCGGTTGGCCAACCGGGTGCTGGGAGGCACGGCCACGCCCCGCGATTTAGTGGGCATCCGCAAGGTCCTGGAGGGTGTGCCTGAGCTTGCTTCCAACCTCCAACTTCCAACTTCTAACCTCCAGCATCTTGCCTCTTCTCTCGATCCCTGTGATGATGTGGCTTCCTCGATTGCCGCCGCGATCGTGGACGATCCGCCTGCCAGCATTGCCGCGGGAGACGTCATCCGGCCGGGCTACTCCGCCGAACTGGACGGCATCGTCACGGCGGCGCGGGACGCCAAAGGGTGGGTTGCCAGCCTGGAGGCGCAGGAGCGCCGGCGGACCAGCATCAAGACCCTCAAGGTAGGCTACAACAAGGTCTTTGGCTACTACATTGAGGTCACCAAGGCCAACCTGGCCGGCGTCCCCGACGAGTATATTCGCAAGCAGACGCTGGTCAACGCCGAGCGGTTCATTACACCAGAACTCAAGGAGTACGAAGCGCTGATCCTGAACGCCGGGGAACGGCAGGCCGAGATTGAGACGCGGCTGTTCAGGGACGTCTGCCAGCAGGTAGGGGCGCGGAGTGGGTCGCTCCTCAAGACGGCCCGCGCGCTGGCGCAGGTGGACGTGGCCGCTGCCCTGGCCGACGTCGCCGTGCGCCATCGCTACGTGCGGCCCGAACTGGCCGGCGAGGACGTAGCGGATCGAGGCGATCCGTTGGAGATCGTGGATGGGCGCCACCCGGTCGTCGAGCAGGCGCTACACGGCGAGCCTTTCGTGCCCAACGATCTGGTTCTGAACGCCGACGAGCGCATCCTGGTCATCACCGGCCCCAACATGGCGGGTAAGTCGGTGTTCATTCGCCAGGTGGCGCTCATCGTGCTGATGGCGCAGATGGGCAGTTTCGTGCCGGCCGGGCGAGTGCGGCTCGGCCTCGTGGACCGCATCTTTACCCGCATCGGCGCGCAAGACGAAGTGGCTGCGGGCCAGTCCACCTTCATGGTCGAGATGGTCGAGACGGCCAACATCCTCAACCACGCCACGCCGCGCAGCCTGCTCATCCTCGACGAAGTCGGGCGGGGGACCAGCACCTACGACGGCCTCTCCATCGCCTGGGCGGTGGTCGAGTACCTACACAACCATCCCGAGCGGCGGGCACGCACATTGTTCGCCACCCACTACCACGAGTTGACCGAGATTGCCCAGCGGCTGCCAGCAGTGCGCAACTACAGTCTGGCGGTGGTGGAGGAAGGGAACCAGGTCGTCTTTCTGCACAAGGTGGTGCCAGGTGGGGCGGATCGCTCCTACGGCATTCACGTGGCGCAGTTGGCGGGCGTGCCGCGCCCGGTCATCCACCGGGCCGAGGAACTGCTGGCGCAATTGGAGAGCGGCCAGTTCCGCCCCGGCACTCCCGCCCCTGAGCCCTACCAGCCGGTGCTGTTCGC
>DATKWP010000432.1:0-2028 GCA_035529535.1 Anaerolineae bacterium
GCTGGAGATCGTGGCCGCGGAGGGGCTCCGTTTCACCATCCTCTCCGACGAGCAGGTGCAAGGTGACCTGGCGAGGGGGGCCGGGCCATACCGGGTGCGGCTTGCCAGTGGTGGGGAGATCGCAGTATTCGTGCGCGACCGGGACCTCTCGAATAGCCTCTCCTTCGGCATGCCGAACCCGGCCGGCATAGAGGACTGGCTGCGGGCACACATGGAGTGGCGGAGCGAGCGGGGAGGGCTGGCGCTCATCGCCACCGACGGAGAGACCTTCGGCCACCACTTCCGGCAGGGGGTGGAGGTGCTGGGCCGCATCCTGGCGGGAGAGGAGACGCACGGCTACCAGGTGACGACGCTGGGGCTCTACCTGCGCCAGAACCCACCCCAGGCGGAGTTGAAGGTGATGGAGAATACAGCCTGGAGTTGCGCACACCGGCTGGACCGCTGGGCCGTCGGCTGCGGCTGTACTCCCGGCGACGGCCGCTGGAAGGGAGCCTTGCGGCGGGCGCTGGACAACCTGGCCTGCGACCTGGACGGGGTCTACGTGCAGGAAGCCCAGCGGCTGGGGGTAGAGGCCTGGCCGCTGCGGGACGATTACATCGCCGTGATCCTGGGTCAGGTGGATGGTCCAGGCTTCCTGGCCGGCCACGGCCTGGGCCACCTCAGCAGCGAGGGAGGCCAGCGGCTGCTAGCGCTCTTGGAGGCGCAGTTCTACCGGCAGCGCATGTACGCCAGTTGCACG
Source organism: Anaerolineae bacterium (assembly GCA_035529535.1). Lineage (GTDB taxonomy): Bacteria > Chloroflexota > Anaerolineae > B4-G1 > B4-G1 > DATKWP01. Next base: position 740 of record DATKWP010000432.1, read on the forward strand.
TTCTTCTTCGAAGATCTGGACCGGCACGAGCCCCGCTACGCCATCGCCAACGGTGTGCGAGCGCTGGCGCTCACCCGCTACGCCACCGGCGACGACCTTTTGCACGGCTTTCGCCGCGACCTGCAGGTGGCCATGAGCGGGCGGACCGGCCGGACTGCCGCGGACCTGCTCGACGAGATCCTGGCGCAGGCGCAGGTATGAGCCGCTCCCAGACCCCGCCCTATTCCGACATGGACCTCAGCCGCTGGCGGGAGTACGACCAGGTGTGGACCGATAGCCTGTGGCTGATCGAGGCCCGCGATCGCACCGGCGGCCACCAACTGGACTACCACGGCAACTTTATCCCCCAGATCGCCACCCAGACTTTTCTGCGCTACACCCGGGAAAATGACGCCGTCCTCGACCTCTTCCTCGGCTCGGGGACGGCGGCCATCGAAGCGGTACGGCTGAACCGGCGGCTGATCGGCGTTGAACTGAAGCCGGACCTGGTGGAAGCGGTGCGGGCCAAGGTTCCGCCCGCCCTGCTGGGTAGCCGCATCCACGTCCTGCAGGGGGACTCGACGCGCCCGGAGACGGCATCGCGCGTGCAGGGGCTGCTGGCGACGATGGGAGCCGAAGGGGCTGCGTACGCCCAACTGCTGGTGCTGCATCCCCCCTACCACGACATCATCCATTTCTCCAACGATCCGGCCGACCTCTCCAATGCGTCCAGCCTGGAGGCCTTTCTCGATCTATTCGGAACCGTCGCTCGCCATGGCTTCGACTTGCTGGAACCGGGCAGATTCGCCGTGCTGGTCATCAGCGACAAGTACGCGCGGGGGGAGTTGGTGCCCCTGAGCTTCTACTGCCTGGAGCGGATGCAGGCGACCGGCTTCCGGCCCAAGGCCATCGTGGTCAAGAACATCGAGGGGAACGAGCGGGGGAAGGGGCGCGACAACAACCTGTGGCGCTACCGTGCGCTGGCCGGCGGGTACTATATCTTTAAGCACGAGTACGTCATGATTTTCCAGAAACCCGCCAAAAGGCGCTGAAGCGCCTACGACGAACCGTCTGCGTGCGACCAGCCCCAGAACCAGTACGCCAGCCCCTGCCACTGCCCCCAGCGCTCAAAGGCCGCCTCGACCTCAGCCCGCCCCACCGGGTTACCACCGTACCACTCGCGCGAGACCAACGTGAGCGCCCAGGAGTCCACCGGGACGGCGTCGTAACGGCCCAGCAAGATCAGGAGACAGGCCACCGCATAGTCCCCGACCCCCTTGATCGCCCGCAACTGCTTGCGCAGTTGCGGG
>DATKWP010000433.1:0-5509 GCA_035529535.1 Anaerolineae bacterium
CAACGGCGTCGGCGCCTTCCTGATCGTCCAGCAGGGCGACGACCGCGCTGGCCCGGTCGCCCACCCGTACAAAGGCCTGCGCCTTGGCCAGCGGCAAGAAGACCGTCACGTCGTCAAAGCCCGGGATGCCAGAGTCGTACAAGCCGCGGATTTCGAAAACCGCCTCGTCAGGCTGATCGTCTGAGGTATGGACCAGCAGGCTGATCCCATCGCCCACGGCCAGTCCCATGGTCTCTGCTAGCTGCCGGCCGACGAGCACACCGCTCCGATCATCGGGGGCCAGCCACGCGCCGGCAACCAACCCTTCCCGGAAGGGCGCCATCGTCTCGGCCAGCGGCTCGACGCCATAGACCCGCAGCCCAGCCGACTCGTCGGCCGTGTTCAGAATGCCGCTGGCCCACAACACCGGCGATGCGTCTCGCACGTTGGGCAGCGCCTTCGCCTGGGCGGCCACTGCCTGCGGCTCCTGCAGCAGATCCTCCCATTTGAGGCTGACCATGTCCTCGTCGTAGGTTTCAGCGCGCACCTGCACGTGACCCGTCTGCACCCGTATGTTGTTCTCGATGGCACCCTCTATCGCGCCCATCTCATAGCCGTGAAGCGTGATGACCAGCGCCAGGCCCAGCATCACCGCGATCATGGTCAATGCCGACCGGCGCTTGTTACGTCTCAAGTCGCGAACTGCAATCCTCCACAGTGTGAACATACTGTCCCTCCTGACGTTTCACGAATCGCGCATCTCGTCTTCCGCATCAGACATCGTGCAGGCCTACACGTAATGTAGGGCCTCGGCCGGCTCCTGCTTGGAGGCTTGCCAGGCCGGGTAGAGCGAGGCCAACGCGGCAATGATGGCCACGGTCAGCGCTCGTTGCACAAAGATGTCTATCCCGATTCGGAAGTAGAGCCGGCCGCCCAGCAGTCCCATGAGTTCGCTGATATCACTCAGATCGGATCCATACAGGGACATGATATCGAGGCCGACGCGTCCAAAGTAGGCGCTTATCGCCCCACCCAGCAGGCTGCCGATCAGCGCACCCAGCAAGCCGATGAGCACACCCTCCAGCAGGAACAGCACCATGGTCTCCCATCGCTTCAGGCCCATCGCCCCCAATACGCCGATCTCACGCGTGCGCTCGAATACCGCCATCAGCATCAGGTTGAGGATGCCAATGCCGGCGATGGAGAGAATGATCAGCCCAAAAACGCCCATGACCTGGTCCTCGATCGCCATCAACTCTCTTGTCGTGGGATCCAGGGTGTCCCAGGCATCAACCTCGTATCCGGGCAAGGCAGTCTGCAGTCTCTCGACCACCGGCGGCTCCTGCCCCACCTCTTCGAGGTAGACGCCAATCTCGGTGGCCTGGTCGCGCAGGTCAAAGAGGGTCTGCGCTTCGAGCAGCGAGACGTAGACCATCCTCTTTTCCACCTCCGCAATCCCCAGGTCATAGATACCGATGATCGTCATCGTGCGGCGCCGCATCTGCTCGTGGGTGGCGCGTCCTACCAACGTGACACGGTCGCCCACGCCCACATCCAGCCGTTTGGCCAACGCCTGGCCGACGAGGAGCACGTCTTCATCGTCGCCCTGCAGGTAGCGCCCCTGGACGACGTTCTCCGCCACCAGGCTCACCGCCGGTGTTTCCTGTTCCGGTTGGATGCCGGTGATGGCCACCGACATGGTCCCCTCTCGGCTGCTGACCATGCCTCCGGTCCTGATGCGTTGGGCCACGGCAACCACGTCCGGCTGGGCTTGCGCCGCCTGTGCCAGCGCGTCGGGGTCGGTCAGGGGCAATAGTGGCGACCGATTCATCTTCTCCCGGTAGCCCGGCGCGTGGACCTGCACATGGCCGCCCTGCAGCCTGACCTGTTTCCCGTGAAGGGCCTGGTCCATCCCGCCCAGCATGCCGTCAAAAGTGAGGATGAAAGCCAGCCCCAGCGCGATGGCCATCACAGCTATCACCGTCCTTCTCCAATTTCGCCACACGTTACGCCACGCCATTATCAGGAATTTCCCCATGTTCACTCATCTCCCAGCGGTGAATCTTACCTGCTGTCTTCGATGCCCGTCGCTTCACTCGGAGCGAGGGAATCATCACGCCCCATCATTATGCCCGAAAACCCTTGACATCGCCACTGTTCGCGCACAGCCTCGCGCGAGAGGAGCGCGAAAGCGTCGTCAAGCAAGGGGGGGTGGGACGGCGGTGTCGGGCCAGCCCATAGTGGCTGTCACGTGCTAGGCCACCTTGCCCCCATCTGGTGCGATGATTGGGGAGGGCACGATAACGTCATGTGGCGAGGCTCGTCCGACCCACACACAAGTAGGGGCACGGCATGCCGTGCCCCTATTCGAGGGCTGAGGTATCGATTGGGGGATGGCCTCGCCAGCGCAAGTCGGCCCCATCCCCCCATTCTGGTTTGTATCCTGATGATGGCGGCCGCTGCGCCGCCAGGTTCGAATGCCCGGGTCTAGCTCCCCCAGGACAAAACCCGCTCGTTGCCTCCCGTGTAGTAGATGTCCAACTCTCTCGTGACGTTCTCGAGGATCTGCCGCTGGTTGGTCCCGTCGGCGTTCATCACGTAGAACTCCCACTTCCCACTCCGATCCGAGAGGAAGGCGATCTGCTTTCCATGGGGACTCCACGCCGGTGACACGTTGTTGGGTCGCCTCTCCAGCAGCGCTGAGCTGCTGGTCAAAGCCCAGCGGCCCACGCCGTTGGATCCCAGGCCATAGATCTCCCAATGGTCGCTCTGCCAGTGCTGGAAGGCGATCTGACCACCCTGTGGTGACATCACAGGGAAGTAGTCGTGCCGGCTGTCGGTGAAGGGCACGTTGTCAGCCCCGTTCGCCTCGCTTATTTTCAGTCCCTGCTCGCCATCGTAGACCAACTGCTGCCCATCGACGGTCCAGGTGGGGGAGTAGGAGAGGTTGTCGCAGTAGGGCTCATGGAGTCTGCCGTCTGACAGGTGCAGCACTCCCAGATGCCACTCCGTCTGCTTGTAGCCCCGCTCGATGTAGTACCAGCCAAACCCGTCGATCCAGATCCTCCACGCCGGGTGCTGGCCCTCGGTGCTGAAGAAGAAGGCAATCTGGCTGCCGTCGGGTGAGAAGACGGGGCTTCGTGCCACGCTGGAACTGAAGAGCAGTCGCTCGTTGCTCCCGTCGGCGTTGATGGCGTAGATCCCCCAGGGCTCCGTCCAGCGGGCGAAGACCACCTGCGTGCCGTCGGGCGACCACGAAGGGTCCATGCCCTGCGTCAGACGCCTCAGCCCTGTGCCGTCGGCGTTGACCACGTAGATGTCGCCGCCGCTCCCCAGTTGGAATACGAAGCGGCCTTCCAGCCCGGTGTCTGCTGCGGGCTGCGGCCTGGGCGTCGCTGTGGCCACGGACGCGGGCGGCTGCGTCGGCGTCGCTGTGGGCTCGGGGCTCTCCGTTGCCGTGGGCGATGGCGTCTCCGTCGGCTCCACGATGGGCTCAAGGGTTGGGGTGGGGGGCACCGGGGTCTCCGGTGCCCTCGTAGGTGCCAACGATATGGTCGTGGGTGTCGGTCTTGCCTGTCCACCGGCACTACACCCCACCGAGAGTACGAGGACCACCGCCAGGCACAGTGTCACCAAAACTCTACTCTTGTCCACTGTTGACTCCTTTCCATGCAGGTTTGACGATCCGCAAGGATCGCGCCTGCGGCGTCCTATTCGGTCGCGATCTCTACTTCCACACTCATCCCCAGACGCAAACCTTGGGGCTGTTCGTCCAGGTCCACCACCACAGTGTACACCACGTCACCGCCCAAGGTCGAGGCCAGGGGCGAGATGAGGGCTACCCTTCCCCCCACGTCCACGGCCAGCGCCTCGACGAAGACCGTGGCTTCCTGGCCCACCTGCACCCTGGCCACGTCCCTCTCGCTGAGGTCGGTGGTCTCCGCACGCAGATGGTGCATCTTCGCAAGGGTCAGCACCACCTGGCCGGGCATCACGATCTGCCCAGGGGCCACCTGCACGTCGGCCACAGTGCCCTCGAAGGGGGCGATCAGCGTGGCCTGGGTCAAGGAGGCGCGCGCGGTATCCAATGCCGCCTCTGCCTGGGCTACCGCGGCTTGGGCGCCAGCGAGCTGCTCCCTTGTCGCTCCGTCCTGAAGCATGTCCACCTGGGCCTTGGCGCTTTCCACGCTGGCCCAGACCACCGCCAGATCCTCGGGCATGGCGCCCCGGGTGACCAGCTGATAGTTAGCCAGGGCACCCTCGTAGTCCAGCGTGGCCAACTGAAGGGCCAGGGTCTGAGGCATCTCCGTCACCTCTTCCAGCCAGGCTATCTGGTCGTAGGTGGCCTGAGCCTGCACCAGGGCGGCCTCGGCCTTTCTCAATGCGGCCAGGGCCATTCTCCGCTCCTCGTCACCCGGCCCGGCCTCCAGCTTCCGATACTGGGCCAAGGCCCCGTTGTAGGCGGCCTGAGCTGCGGCCAACAATCCTGGGCGCGGCCCGGCCTCCAATTCAGCCAACTGTGCACTCACTGCCAGCAGTGCGGCCTCGGCCTGGGCCACCCCGGCCTCGAGGCTGGAGGCCTCCAGCGACACCAGGGTCTCGCCCGCCTGTACCTCGTCTCCCAGATCGACCTCCACGGCCTCCACCTGTCGGGCCATGGCGAAGCCCATGGGGGCCCCCTGGGCCGCCACCACCTCACCCGAGGCGGTGACGGTGGGCCCGCTGAAGCTGCTCCCCTGCGAGGGGGCCGAGGCGTCCGGGGGCGAGACTACGGGCGTGGGCGAGGGCTTCGGTGCCTGCCCGCAGCCGGCAGCCAGGACTATGACCAGTGACATCAGCAACAGGGTAACTCCCCACCACTTGCGAAGCATCTCCTATCTCCTTACAACCGTTTGTCGTCTGAGACCTTGCCATCGCGGAGCTCGACCACGCGCCGGGCGAAGGGGACCACCCGTGGGTCGTGAGTGGCGCACACGAAGGTGGTGCCCGTCTCCTCGTTCAACCGCAGCATGATCTCCATCACCTGGCGACCGTTCTCCGTATCCAGGTTAGCCGTGGGCTCGTCCGCCAGGATGAGGATGGGCTTGGTGGCCAGGGCGCGGGCGATGGCCACGCGCTGCTGCTCACCACCGCTCATCTGATCCGGCCGGTGCCTGGCTCTTTCCGAGAGCCCCACCGCCTCCAGCAGCTCTGTCACGCGATCTTTGCGCTTCTTGCCGTTGATGCCGCTCAGCAGCAGCGGGAGTTCGATGTTCTCATAGGCGCTCAGCCCCGGGATCAGGGCGAAGAACTGGAAGATGAAGCCGATGGTTCCCCGCCGCAGGTCGGCCCGCTTGTTAGAGCTGAGCTGGGTGATGTCCTCCCCCTTGAGGAGGACGCGGCCACTGGTGGGCTTGTCCAGGCAACCCATCAACTGGAGCAAGGTGGTCTTGCCGGAGCCTGAGGGTCCCACCATGGCTGTGAACTCGCCGTCTTGAATGGTCAGGTTGACCCCGCGCAGCGCGTGGGTCTCGACCTCGCCGATCTTGTA
>DATKWP010000434.1:0-5889 GCA_035529535.1 Anaerolineae bacterium
GTCGCAGGGTAATACTATGACCTGGTCTTAGGCAAACTGCCTCGTTCACTGCGCATACAGGTCGTTCAGGGGAGCCGTCAGGGAAGACGGCTCCCCTTGTGTTGAGCGCCCCGGCCTGAAAGAGCCGGGGCTGGGTAGCCCCCACCCAAGGCCGCCTGTTCTATGGTGGCGTGGCTTGCAGAGATGACAATTGGCATTGACTATTATACCTTACACTCGTTCCAGGTGCAAAATGCCCAGTCAGCCTGAGGGCTCTCACTTCCTTCTCTGGGCGACGATCAGCAGGCGGCCGCTCAGGCTGACCACACTTGGGTCCTCCGCGTAGCGCATGCTGGCGTCTCGAATCGTGTTAAAAGCGCGCTCGTCGTCCAGGATGCCCACCTGTTCCCGGCTGGGCAGGAAATCGAAGAACGGGCAGATGCCGGCCAGGTGGAGAACGTCCATTCCCTGCGCTTCGAACAGGCCGGCGAGTTCCTGCGGCCCAAAGCGATGGTCTACCAGCCCATCGGGCCGCGAGAACTGCCCCGTGTCCAGTACCTGTGCCAGTTGGCTCAACTGCCCGCCACGCACCAGGTCGAGCGCCGTGCGGTAGCGGTTGGCGGCGTCGCAGATCACGTAACCGCCAGGCCTGGTCACGCGACGGAGTTCGCTGGCAGCCGTGCGCGCGTCCTGACACAAGGTCAGCGGCCCCCCTAACACCAGCACCAGGTCGAAGGCGGCCTCTGGCAGGGCATGCATGTCACAAATGTCGAGCACGTGATAGGCTGCCACGCGGTCGCCCAACCCCAAGCGCTCGACCTTCTCGCGAGCGTAGCGGACCATCTCGGGTGACAGGTCGGACAGGACCATCCGGTAGCCCAGGGGGGCCAGGCGCACGACCCACCGGCCGGTGCCGCACCCGGCCTCCAGGATCACGCTCGAGCCGACTGCGGGCAGCACTCGCTTGATGTAGCGCCAGCAGCCTTCCTCGTACAGGTCGAGAAACCGGCCGAACCTGCGATGCCCTTCGTCCGATGCGTAGACGGGGGCCGAGCGATCCCAATGTTCACGCGCATCCACCTGTCCAACCGGGCTGGTGGCCTCGTTCATCTCGATCCTTTCCGCACAGGCGGTCGGCGGTCGGCGGTCAAGGGGACGACGACGCACTGCTCACCTCCCGATGCGTCCCATCGCACAGGGGTTTGGCTTTCGAGCGCCCGCAGCAGCAGAGCGTGACCCGGTTGCGCGTCTCGAGAGGCTGCCCATCGGCTCGCTCGACGGGGATGTTGCCAGTCACCCACAGTGGGCCGGCGATGGGGCCATCCGACGTGATTTCTGTCGTCACGGCGACCTGCCGGGGCAGATCGGGCTCAATGTCGCCCTCCCCTTCTTCGATGGAGTAGACAAGTGAACCGGACGGACAGTGTTCGATCATGGCGATCACCTGTGCCCGCACCTGCGTGTCATCGGTGTGAGGGACCATCTTTTGGATGTCCGTGATCCGGTTCGCGCAGAAGCCTGACTGTGTGCACAGGGCGCAATCACGCTTGACGACGATCCTGGTGCCGCCCGCATAGACCACCTGGCGCTCCGCCGTCACCCGGGTGTCGGCCGCTTCCGTACCGTCGAAGCCAACCCTGGTATGCGTCCCATCGCAGAACGGTTCTCTGCTGGATTGCCCACAGCGGCAGAGGGTATATGGCTCACTCGTTTCAATCATCTCTTCCTTTTTCCACGCAAGTGGCTCCCCATGCTCGGAGACGACCTGTACCTTGCGCACCAACGGAACGTCACCGTGAACCACGTACGGGCCATTCCTCTGTACTATAATCCTTTTGTCGTCGTTGGCATCGCGTTCATTGCTCGTCGTCACGAGTTGTCTCCATTCTCCCTCTCCCTGACAGGGAGAGGGCCGGGGTGAGGGTGAGGTCTGTCATCACGAGAGCCTACCCTCCCCCTTCTTCTCCCTGACAGGGAGAGGGCCGGGGTGAGGGTGAGGTCCGTCATCACGAGAGCCTACCCTCCCCCTTCCCCTCCCTGAGAGGGAGGGGGAACACTTATGATTGCGCGGCGGCAGGGGGGATGACGCCGCGAGTGCGCCCGATCTCGCAGAGCAGATCGTAGGTCTCCGGCAGGAGCGGGACCCCCATGCGCGTGCATTCGGCTTCCTGCTCGAACTCCTTCTGCCCCGCAAAGTAGACCCGCTCGGCCCCGGCCGCCGGCGGGCAGTTCCTGAGCTCCCGCAACATGCGGTCCATGTCGCGCCGGAATTCCCGCGGGTCGCGGAAAGTGTCAATGCGGAGCGCGCCGAAGAAATGGCTGACCCGCCCGGAGGACGTCGCCGTGTCCGAGACGCCCGGCCCAAAAGGGGCGCCGCACAGCACTGCGCACAGGACGTCCACCATCACGGCCAGCCCGTACCCTTTGTGCCCGCCCAAGTCCTCGCCCGCGCCCCCCAACGGCAGGATGCCGCCGCCCAGGCGGTGGAACATGCCGTCGAGGAGTGAGTGGGCTTCCTGCGCCGGCCGCCCGTCCCGGTCCACCGCCCACCCGGCCGGCAGTTCCTGGGCCGATCGTTCGTACACCTCGATTTTCCCGCGCGTGACCACGGTCGTGGACATATCCAGCACGAAGGCGCGCTCCTCGTCCGCTGGCGCGGCAAAGGCCAGCGGGTTGGTGCCGTACATCACCTGGCGCCCGAACGTGGGCACCCCCAGGGCGGCCGTGTTCGTCATGGCCAGGCCCAGCATATCTTCTTCCAGCGCCATCATGGCATAGTAGCCGGCGATGCCGAAATGGTTCGAATGCCGCACGCAGCCGAAGGCCGCCCCGTTCCCCTTTGCCTTGTGGAGCACGCGCTCCATCGCCTGGACGCTGGCGGGAGCGCCCATCCCCCCGTGCGCGTGGATGACGATCGAAGACGGCGTGTCCATGAGCACCTCGATGGGGGCGTGCGGGAGGATCGTGCCTGCCTCCAGCCCGTTGATGTAGCGCTGCAGACGCGCCACGCCGTGGGATGGGATACCGCGCGCGTCGGCCGCCACCAGCACGCTGGCAGCCGTCTCCGCATCGCGTTCCGAGAGGTCGAGGCGCTGGAAGACCTGCTGGCAGAAGAGGACGAGCTCCTCGCGGCCGACTCTGACGTGCTCAGCGCCCATAGGGTACTCCTGGCGTGCGGGGGCGCGGTCGAAGGCGGTCCTTTCCCCGCTGGCTCATTCGGACAGCGCCTGGATGATCTCCTGGCAGAACTCGGGCAGGTCGTCCGGCACCCGGCCGGTGACGATGTTGCCATCCCGCACGGCCGGCACGTCCACCAGTTCCGCCCCGGCGTTCACCAGGTCGTCGTGTACGGCGGCATAGCCGGTGGCCCGCTTGCCCTTCATGATGCCGGCCGAGATCAGTACCCACGGCCCGTGGCAGATGGCGGCCAGCAGTTTGCCGCGCTGGTGGCAGGCGCGCACCAGGTCGAGCGTCTCCGGGTGCAGCCGCAGCGCGTCGGGGGAATAGCCGCCAGGGAAGAGCAGGCAGTCGAGTGTGTCGGGGTCCAGTTCTTCCAGGCGGCCGACCGTGTACCGCTTGCCTTCCGCCATGACGGGGATGGGGACGGTGTGGCCGAAGCGGCCAGTGACCGGCTTGTCCTCGAACCACGGGCGGGGGTGGAGGCCCTCGCGCACCGGCACGACCACGATCTCCGCCCCTTCCTCGCTGAGCCTGAGCAACGGATAAAGCAGTTCGACGTCCTCGAACTCGTGGGCCACGACGATGGCGACTTTCTTGCCAGACAGCTTTCCGGCCATTTGTACCCTCCTCCTTGGGTTCTTGGAACTGTAGTATAATCCAGCCTCATACGGGCGTCAAACTGGTCACTGACCCCGAGGTGTCGGTCAAGGCCGCGAATGAATTGGCGGCCTGCCGGAGGTATCATGACACGCACACCCATGGCATTGGCCAACTGGAAAATGTCCATGACGGTCGCCGAAAGCCTGGCCTTCGTGCGCGACTTGCGCGCGCTGGCCGGCGACCTGCTCGACCAGGTCGAGGTGGTGGTCTGCCCGGCCACCCGCCTACTGGCGGGCCACTGCCCTCTGGCCGCTCGCCCGGGCGCTCGAAGGCAGCCCTATCCAACTCGGCGGACAGGACGTGGCCGCCACGGCCGACCCCGCGCACACCGGCCAGATCTCCGCCGCACTGCTGGCCGACGTCGGCTGCCGCTGGGTGATGCTCGGCCATTGGGAGGTCCGCCGCCAGCGGGGGGACGACGACGCGACAGTCAACCGCAAGGTCCACCTGGCGTTCGAGGCCGGCCTCGCGCCCATCCTGCTGGTCGGCGAGGCGCACGACGACGCAGCCAATCAGGCCGAGGTGCTCGAGCGCATGCTTGGGCGCACGCTGGCAGGCGTCGAATCTGACCAGGCAGCCCGCATGGCGATCGTGTACGAGCCGGAGAGCGCGATTGGAGTATCGCAACCCGCCTCGCCGGGGCATGTGGCCGCCGGGAGTGCCTGTATCCGCGCCTGTCTGCGCCGCCAGTGGGGCGGCGATGTGGCCGGGCGAGTGCGCATTGTCTACGGTGGGAGCGTCGCGCCGGAGCACGCCGCCGAGTTGCTCGCCTGCCCCGACCTGGACGGCCTGGGGGCCACGCGCCGGGGGCGCAACGCGGCCACCTTTGCCGACATCGTGCGCCAGGTCGCGCGCGCCAAAGCCTGAAGGACGTTTTCTCCCCCCAGCATCACCCTCCTAATCACCTACTTGGGTGATGACGATTCACCCAGCGTATGGCTATACTGGTTGTACCATCGAGTTTCCATAGTCTCGTGCGTTCACGATGGAAGGAGGATGCACAAAATGGATAGGACTGTAGAAGCGAGGTGAAACGATGAAGCAGATAGCGCGGATGAGGCCGGATGTACTGATTCGCTCCGGCCACATCGGAGCGATGCGACTTTCGACCGTTGTGGTGACGCTATGCCTGCTGCTGGTTGGCTGTGGGGCGCGGACGGCAGCCCCTGAGCCGGCGAATCCCTGGCTGGAGGAGCCGCTGGCCGTATCCCTGCCGTCAGTGGATCCCGAGGAGTACCTATACCTCTTCGACTACGACACAGCGGCACCGCTGGACGTCCAGGAGGTCGAAAGGTGGCACGAATCGCGGGCTACCTGGACCGACCTCACCTACGCCAGCCCGCGCGGCGGCCGCGTGCCGGCCACCCTGGTCGTTCCCGACGGCCGCGGGCCGTTCGCCGGCATCGTCTTGATGCATGGCGGGGCCGCCGACTCAAATCGGCGTGATATGTTCCTGCTGGCAGCAGCCTACGCCCGCATGGGCGTTGTCGTGGTCCTGATTGACGCGCCCTTTGCCCGGCCGGAGAATCACAATCCGCCACGCCGGTATGGGCCTATGACCTGGACCGAGCAGGACCGCGAGGAGCTGGTCCAGTTGATCGTGGATCTGCGCCGGGCGGTGGACCTGCTGGCTGCCCGGCCCGACGTTGATGCGCAACGGATGGCCTACGTCGGTAACAGCTTTGGAGGCGCGACGGGCGGCCTGCTGGCGGGGGTCGAGGATCGCCTGCCGGCCTACGCGCTGGTGGTGGGGGATGGCGGCTGGGTCGAGCACTACACCGGCCCCGACGACCGGCACTCTTACCCGGCAGGCCCTTTCTTCACGGTGTCGGAAGAGGGACAGCGCCGCTGGCTGGAGGCGATGTGGCCCATCGAGCCCATTCACTACGTCGGCCACGCCGCGCTGGCTGCCCTGTTGTTCCAGAATGGCACCCGGGACGTCAACGTACCGCCGCGGGACGCACTCCGTTTCCAGCAGGCCGGCAGCGAGCCCAAGACGATCCTGTGGTACGACTCCGCCCACTCCCTGCCCAACCAGGCCTGGCAGGACCAGGCAGCGTGGCTGCAGCG
>DATKWP010000435.1:0-3629 GCA_035529535.1 Anaerolineae bacterium
GGAGGTCGGCCCCTTTACGCTGGTGGACACGCCCGGTTTCGGGGAAGTGGGGGGCGTGGATCGGGCCAACTTTGCCCGCGCCGCTGCCGAGCAGGCCGACCTGGTGGTGCTGGTGTTGGATGGCGCGGCCGGGTTGCACCAATCCGACTACGACCTGTACGAATCGCTGCGGGCGGCCCGCGTGCCGCTCATCGTCGCCTTGAACAAGATTGACCTGATCAAGCGCGACCTCTCCGAAGTCCTCGACGACGTCGAGCGCAAACTGGGCGTCACCGTCGTCCCCATCTCCGCCAGAACCGGCGCCGGGGTGGGCGACCGGCTCATGCCGGCCATCGTCGAGTCTCATCCCTGGATCGCCATTACGCTGGGGCGCGCTCTGCCCGCCTATCGCCACCAACTGAGCCGCCGCCTCGTCTCCAGTGCGGCCGTGCTCAATGCCGTCATCGCCGCCGAGCCCATTCCCATGCTCGACATCCCCCTGCTCCTGGCCTCGCAGGTGCGCCTGGTGTTGCGCATCGCGGCCATCTACGGCGAGTCGCTCAGCGTGCGCCACGCCCGCGAGTTGCTGACCACCATGGCCGGCAGCGTCGCCTTGCGCTACCTGGCCGCCCAGTTGGCGAAACTCCTGCCAGGGCCGGGGTGGCTGATCGCGGCTGGCGTCACCGGCCTCGGCACGTGGGCCATGGGCCAGGTGGCCGTACTCTACTTCGAGGGCGGCAAGCAGCTCACCCCTCGCCAGTTGCGTGAGCGCTACAAGCGCCTGATGCGCCGTCCCAGGGCCGCGCCTGAAGGAGAGGTGGCAGTCGCTGGCCAGGACGTAGGATAAGCGGCTCTGTCTCTCAAACTGGCCCGCCCACCCATGGGCGCCCAACGTTACCCAACCGTAACAGACCTGTAACCCCCTAGCCCTCCGGTTAGGATACAATAGGGCACGTAGGCCACGGAGGCTGCGGGCCGTCGGGCCCGCAAGCCCCATGCACTCTGGACCAAGCCGTAAGACGGTTGCGCGGGGGAGTGGAAATGCGCTGGGATTTCATAACCTGGTTACACGAGCACAGATCAGAGATCGAAGCAAGTGGGCTGGCAGTAGTCCAAGACTTGCCAGCCTACGTCGCCCGTCCAGCAGATGAACGCCTCTCTTGCTGGAGTTCTCTCGTGGATGTCCTGCTGATGGACCAGGCCAGGCCTCCTGTGGAGGAGGTCCGGCAATGGGCGGCTCGAGAGATGCAAGAGCGCGGAGCCACCCCCTCTGAGCTACTCACCATCACCGAAGCCCTTTCCCGCACGATTCACGACCTGGTGCCGCCCAAGGTAGACGCTGCGCGGATCAACGGCTGTGCCAACGCCCTGAGCTCGGCTCTGGCCCACTATTTTGCCGAGCGGGTCGAACGGCTGGCCGTCGAGAAGTCTCAGTTAGAGGCCCTCTACGAGATCGCCCGCGAACTGGCCGCCAGCCTGGATCTGAGCCGCATGTTGCATCGGACCCTGACTGAAGTCGTGTCGGCGATCTCGGCGGAGATGGGAGCGATCTTCCTGGTGGATCGCGAGACCAGGGAGGTCATACCGGAGACGGTCATCAACTGGGACGGTGGGGACATCGCGGCCGCCACCCTGCCTTCAGCCTGGCAGATGGGACAGGCCGAACCGCTGCTCGTGTTGAATGACCTGCCGGCGGAACAGTCCGAGGCCTGGGTGCAGCCGCTGCTGGCCCCAAGTATGCGCTCCCTGATGGCCGCTCCCCTGGTCGCCAACGGGGAGTTCATCGGCCTCCTGGCCCTCGCCTCCTGTCGCCGGGGCGCTTTTGACCCCAACTGCGTCCGCCTCTTTCGGGCCATCCTCAGCCAGATTGCCACGTCCATCGGCAACGCGGAAGTATACCGCCTCATCACGGAACAGGCGCAGGAACTGGGGCGTTTGCTCCGCCACCAGCAGGAGGAAAGCACCAAGAGCCAGGCCATCCTCACCTCCATCGGCGACGGTGTCATCGTCAACAACGCGGAGGGGTGGACTATCCTGGTCAATCCGGCCGCGGAGCGCATCTTGGACAAATCGGCCGAAGAATTGGGCGGTCAGGACTATCAGGCCCTCTTCTCCGTCTTCAACACCGAGGGCCGGCAGGAGGCCATCGCGGCCATGGAAGTGCTGCTGAATGCGCCTCCCTCAGACTTGCCCAAGGCCTTCAAGATGACCCTGGAGTTTGAGAGACGGATTGTCTATGCCCACCTGTCCCCTGTCCTGACCCAGCGAGGCGATTTTCTGGGCGTGGTGACCATCCTGCGCGACGTCACCAAGGAAGTAGAGGCAGATCGGACCAAGAGCGAGTTCGTGTCCACCGTCTCCCACGAACTCCGTACCCCCATGACCGCCATCAAGGGCTATGCCGATCTCCTCCACGCCGGGGCAGTGGGTCCCATCAACGAAGAGCAGGAACGCTTCCTGTCCATCATCCAGCACAACGCCGACCGGCTCACGGCGTTGATCAACGACCTGCTCGACATCTCGCGGGTGGAGACCGGTCGGGCTCGCTTCGACCCCCGGCCGGTACAGGTCGGTGACGTGATTGCCGACGTCGTCAATGCGCTGGCGGGCCAGGCCAAGGCCAAGCAGCAAAAACTCACCTACGAGGTCGTCGGCGGGTTGCCCGACCTGATGGGCGACCGGGACCGGCTGAACCAGGTGCTCACGAACCTGGTGGGCAACGCCATCCGCTATACGCCCAAGGGCGGCGAGATCGAGGTGCGGGCCTACCCGGTCGAAGGGGCGGTGCGTGTGGACGTGCGGGACACGGGCATCGGCATCTCTTCCGACGACCTGGGGTGCATCTTTGAGCGCTTCTACCGGGCCAGTCATCCCATGGTCCAGGAGGCCAGTGGAAGTGGCCTGGGCCTGGCCATTGCCAAGATGTTCGTGGAGATGCACGGCGGCCGTGTGTGGGTCGAAAGTGAAGAAGGGAAGGGCAGTACCTTCACCATCCTTCTGCCTCTGCCCGTCCACAAGGAGCAAGAGAGCCTCCGGCTGCCACCGCGCCTGATCGCCCGCACCCGCACGGTCCTGGTCGTCGAAGACGAGCCGGACATTGCCAAACTCATCAAAATACAACTGGAGAACGGTGGGTATCAGGTCTGCTCGCTGGGGAATGGACCGGCCGTCGTCCCCTGGGTCGAGGACAAGAAGCCCGATCTCATCATGCTGGACCTGCTGCTCCCAGATATGAGCGGGTTGGATATCCTGCGCGCCCTCAAGAGCAACCTGGTCACTGCCGACATCCCCGTCATCGTGATGACCATCGTGCCCGACGATGGGGTCGCCTGGAACCTGGGCATCGTGGACTATCTGACCAAGCCTATGTCTACGGAGGGCCTGCTGCGCAGCGTCGAGAAGGCGCTGACCTGGCAGGGCCGCGTCCTCATCGTAGACGACGACGAGGATACGGTCGGCTTGCTCTCGGCCGCCATGCGCCAGATTGGCTTCACTCCTCTGGTCGCGGCCAACGGCTACGAAGCGTTGGCCATGACCCGTCGCCATCGCCCCGATCTCATCATCCTGGACCTGCGCCTGCCGGGGATGGATGGATACGAAGCGGTGACCCATCTGAAGCGCGATGGGGTCACCCAGACCATCCCCATCAT
>DATKWP010000436.1:0-5522 GCA_035529535.1 Anaerolineae bacterium
GAAGATGACGTCCGCCTCGGCGATGTGGCGGTTGATCTCGGTGGAGAACAAGAGGTTGCGGCCCCGGATGCTAAAGACGATCTCCTCGAGGCCCGGTTCGTAGATGGGCAGGTGGTCGGATTGCCAGGCGGCGATCTTGGCCTCGTTGATGTCCACGACGACCACGCGATGCTCGGGACAGTGCTTGGCGATGACGGCCATCGTCGGCCCGCCGACGTAGCCCGCGCCGATACAAAGGATGTTTGCCATACGATTTCCTCCTATGAGACCTGAGAGTGATGCCGCCGCTTCTTCCCGCCAGAAGACCGGTTCAGCAAGCCCAAAGACCGCCGCGGGCCGTCCACTTGCAGCCGCAACGTTTGCAGTGTGGGGCTCTCTGGATTAATTGACTCCCATATGTTAAGCCAGGAACGGGCCCCATCCCGGTGGCCTTCGGCCAGGTGCAATTGAACGTGCACACCACACAGCGCATCGAATTCGCTGAAATGCAGCCGCTTACGGTGCATGAGAGGCTCCAACAGCCTGCGGGCCTCCTCGAACTCGCCATGCTCGATGCACTGCTGAGCCAGAGCAGTGCGGGCGAAGAGATAGTCTGGATGGCGTTCGTGGATTTGCTGGATGAGGGCCTCTGCCTCGGCATCGTGCCCCTCGAGGCTATAGACAGCCGAGAGGTTCTGCAGCAGGTCGGGAGCGTCCGGCTCACTGGCAAGCGCCCGCTCGAGCAGTTGCTTCGCCTGGCGCGTGTCCCGCTGGTGTAAGGCCTGCACAGCCTCTTGTGCCCACTTCTGCACCTGAGGCTTGTGCTTCTGTTGAGGCTCGCCGGAAACCTCGAACGCCAGCAGAAAAGACTCGTGCCATTCTCCCCCCAGCCACAGTCGCGTTGGACCGGGGGGCAATAAGCCTGCCTCGCTGACCAGTTGAGCCGCCTTGTGCCGCAACTGGTCCGGCCCATGCTGACTCAACGCCAGGTCCCTGAGCGGTTCCAGGAGTTCGGGTGTCCTGAGTGTATCGGCCAACAGCATGGCAAGTTCGCGGGCCTGCCCGTCGCCGCGTTCGAGCAGTATCGGCATCACCTTGACGATCTCCGGGTATTCGCGCAGGAAGCGCTGGGCTCCACTTCTCACGCCGCTCTCACGGCCGGCCTGTGCCGCAGATTCGACGAAGCGGAGCAGATCCTGCAACGCCTTGGGGCTGATCCAATTGTCGAGCGGAAATGGCCAGGGAGCGTTGCGCTCGCCGGCCGGACGTCTGAGGTCAGCCAGATTCTCCCGGGCCAGTTCAAAACCCGGCTGATATTTAAGTGCCTGCTTCCAGTAGCGGCGGGCCTCATCCTCGCGCCCCAGGCGCAGCGCGGCGACCGCCGCCAGGTGGGTCAGATAGGCACGGGAATGACCCGACACAACCTGACGATCCAGCGGCTGTGCCTGGCGCAAGACCTCCAGCACCCCCTCGTCGTCGCCAACGAAACTCAGTCCCTCGGCCTTCTTGACCCACCTGTCCCACGCCGGAGCGGTGGAGGCCTTGAGCCGTTCGGCGTAGGGCTGCGCTTCGTCGCTCCGTCCGCTGGCACACGTGAAACGGATCACGTTGGAGAGCGCATGGATGTTGTCCGGCTCGAAAGCCAGCACCCGTCGCGCTGCGCCAATGGCCTGGTCGAGCCGCCCTTCGGCCCAGTGGGCCAGGCTCAGGTTGTTGAGCGCTGGCGCAAACCTGGGCTCCCGCCGCAGGATCGCCTCTGCCGCCTGGCGTACCTCGCGGAATCGCCCTTGCGCCAGATAGGCCTGCATTTCTTCGTGTTGGATGGCAATCTGCCGCCCGACCTCATCGTCGGGCATGCCCAGTTCTGCGAGCAACTCGGACATCTTGCTCTCCAATTCGGCCACAGTTTCGCGGACCTCGGCGGCGCGTTCGTGGTCCGGCCAGCGCTTCAGAAAATGATGGAAAGCCCGCAACGCCATCACGGGTCGGACATTGCTCAGATAGGCGCCGGCCAGCCCCAGTGCGGCGTCGCTGTTATGCGGGTCAACCTGGAGCAGTTGTTCGCAGGCGTGCTGGTAGTGTATCGTGTCGTGGAGTTCATAGTACACGTTGACCAGGGGGGTCAGCACTTCAGGGCGTCCACTGTAGCGCCGGTTCAGGTCCTCCAACACGTCGCGCGCCTGGACCCAGCGCTTCTTCCGCATCAAGTGGCCGGCATCCTCCAGGCGCTCCAGCACCTGCCGCGGAAGTATGGGCGGAGTGGCACGTGCGGCACGGCTCTTCGTCTTCTTCTTCTTCGCCAAGGTCTAATACCTTTCCCAGTGGAGGACTTGCTCCAGGGCTTTCTTTTGCCTGGTGGGCGCTTCTGCCGGCACGCCGATGGGAATGAGCGTGAGCAGCCGCCTGTCCTCAGGGACGCCCAGGAGCGCCTTGAACTCCTCCTCGCGGGGCAGCGTGTACCCTTCCAGCCAGCAGGCGCCGTAGCCCAGCGCGGTGCAGGCAATCAGCATGTTCTCCACGGCCGCGGCCCCATCCTCCAGCCACCAGCGGGACGAAGGGTCCATCACCACGGCGATGATCGCCCCGGCCTTGTCCATCCAGTCCGAGGCGACCTTGAGTTGGTTGATCATCTGCCGGTCGGTGACGACGATAAAGTCCCAGGGCTGCTGGTTGCTGCCGGTGGCAGCCAGCCGCCCGGCGTCCACGATCGCCTCCAGGTCCTGGCGGGGGATGGGGTCGCCGGTGTACTTGCGAATGCTCCTTCTCTTTCGAATCGCTTCCAATGCGTCCATGGGTAGTAAGCCTCCTGGTAGGATTAGACCTGACAGGTTTGCAAAACCTGTCAGGTCTCGCTACGAAACTGCCTGGCGCTCGGTCTCGTGCTGCTGGGTGCAAAGCTGCGAGTGGGTGCCGGAACAGTCACGTCTGTGGTCAATTGAGCGCAGTGTAGCATGTTCAGGACTGGCCGTCAAGTCCCCCCGAAACGCCGATTGGGCGTCATTTTTCTGTGCAGGCGCGCCCCTTGCCACCACGCCGATGATGGGTGAACGCTAAGGATTTACTTGGGTAACAGGGCCGCACTCTCTGGCCGAGACCGGCGGGCGATGAACTCGCCCGCCTACGGAACAGCGTCCGGTGAACCGGACTTGGATAACAGGAAAAGCCCGAAGTTTGCCGCTTAGCAAACGGTCGCCGCCGTGATCCATGGACCGCCATAGTGCACAAAGGGCTCGCGCTCGCCGGGCCAGCAGACGGCGAGAACCACTCGAACATCTGGGAATTTCGCCAACGTCTTCTCTACGGCCGGCCAGTGGTGTTCCCAGCGATACCGGTCTTGCTCACGTCACGCTGCAAAACGCAGAGATAGGCTGCGCCCACATCGGCCGGCGACTCCAGGGCCAGCCGCAATTTGCCGAGTAGCTTGCCAAGGTCTTGTTCTACACCTCGCAGCCCGCTTGTACTCTAACTTCGCGCGAACAGTTGGCAGCCTTTGCGGCTTGGCGTGAGCGTCTTTAATATTCAACTCCTCCGTATGTTTATGCTCGCGCCAAGTGTGCAAAGCGCGTAATTGGTACTCAAGTTTCATTGAGTAGATTCTTTGCCCCGTTTGTGCTATAATCATTATTGATTCTCAGCCACGTCCGTGCCGGTGATTTGACCCTGGTGGTCTCGCCGGCCCACCAAGTCGAAATCAGTGCCATTGCCGATGCGACCGAGCGCGTCCACTTGCTCACCTTGTTGCAGCAAAGCGGCGTCAAACCGGCTTTCGACCTGCCGCGTGTCCGCCAGCGCGCCGAAGCCTTGACCGCGCAGGGATGCGGGCCAGCAGACGCGGCGCGTCTGGCTTTTGCCGAAGCCGCCGGGGCCGATTTTGTGACCTGCGACGACCGGTTACTGCGCCAATGTCGCCGGGTAGGCTCGTCTGCCTGGTGCGGCACGCCGCTGGCTTTTTGTGATAAGGAGGAATTGGTATGACCGTCGAACAACATATCTATCTCCAGGAAGACGAGATGATCCACCGCGCGGTGGAGACGCTGCTGCGCGCGCTGGGACCGGTGGAAGCGACCCGGTTTCTGGCGCTGCCCCGCGAACGGCCGCTGGATGCGGTGCAGCGGCACCGCGCGTGGCAAGATTCGCTGGATCAAGAAACGTTCTTCCAAGAGGTTTTCGGTCATTAACTGTCTCAACTCCCCCTGGCGCGCCGCAGTCCACCGGCTGGCGGCGCGTTTTGTGTTTCTCTTGGCGGCCTGGCGTGAGATTTCTGCGCCTTACGCAAAGGCGCGAAGAACGCAAAGGGAATCCTTGGCGGCCTTGGCGCCTTGGCGTGAGCATTACTCTGCCGTTATTCCGCCGATAAACTGTTTCCTCAACATCCCAAGTGCTCTGGGATATTCCCGCGAGTGCTTGAAAGAGTGTACTCGAACGTACCACTCCAAGATCCTTGGCAGGAAATCATCTGAACCACTGTCGAGCCCGTTTTCTCTGCAACCCTTACGAGTTTCCCAAAAAGCTCCGCATTCTTAGGAGCCAAAGGCACTTCTAAATTCTCGTCCCTCATAGCTTTCTCCGAAAGACTATTACTGTGTTGCTTCGGGTATCCTTCCTTCCTACATCACGGTGGCAGAGTGATCATATCACACTCACACCTCCCCCCGAAACGCCCGGTGGAGCAATGCCTGGAACAGGTGCTCCGCCTGGCGCTCGGCTTCGCACCGTAGTGCAGGACGTAGTGGGTCATCCGACCCTGTGCCACGTGGTGCAGGAATTGGACTGACCGAAGATGTCGTTGCTGAAGGTTTCGCCCGTCTTGACCACCAGATCCCCATAGTTGAGCAGTCGTCTCGCAACTTCGCCATGAACGACCTGGGAAGGACGATCCGTATCGGCATATACT
Source organism: Anaerolineae bacterium (assembly GCA_035529535.1). Classification (GTDB taxonomy): domain Bacteria; phylum Chloroflexota; class Anaerolineae; order B4-G1; family B4-G1; genus DATKWP01. Next base: position 4,874 of record DATKWP010000436.1, read on the forward strand.
GCCAGCGCATTGATGTACAGACGCTGGTGGTCGTGAGCCAGCCGCAGGATGAATTCGTGCGAATCGAATTCATCCTTCTCCATCGCGTTGACGACCTCGCGAAACACGTTCTCCAGTGCGTCTAAAGTCAGTTCAGGCATCGTGACCTCCAGATATCGTAATGGGGCTCGCATATCGGGCCAATAGACCTATAGCTCCCCCCGAAACGCGCGGTGGAGCAGCGTCTGGAACAGGTGCTCCGCCTGGCGCTCGCCCTCGCGCTGCTGGGCGCGCAACCGCTCGAATTGATGGACGATGTGGGCGAAATGCTGTTGGAGGGGGAGGGGGGGGATCGGTATCTTCAACAACTTGAGCGTTCTGGGGTTTACGAAAGAGTATGCAGTGCCACCGCTGCTCATACTTTCGATCCTGTCAGAGAAATAGGTGAAAAGCGCAGTGAAGTACTCCGGAAGGATTGCCGAAGTATCTACGGCGACCCGCACCAGGTTGGTTCCGATTATTGACGGGGACGTATCTTCTCAATAAGTTGGGGTAGCCGTCGGTGAATCACCGACAAGCGACAGAACGTTAACAACGGACTGACCTACGGAGGGAGCCAGGATGCTCCCAACTGAAGATGCTCCGCCCGCGTAGAGATCAGATCGGCGAG
>DATKWP010000437.1:0-2620 GCA_035529535.1 Anaerolineae bacterium
GCTGCTGGTGCTCGTGGCGGCAGGCGTCAAGGCAGCGCTGCCATGGCGTGATGAATTTAACGTCGAGAACGAGCGGCGCACGCTGCCTGCAGACGCCGTGGAGTGGATTCAGAGGGAGCAGCCACCAGGGCCGATGTTCAATAGTTACAACTGGGGTGGCTACCTCATCTGGCACCTGTGGCCCGCTTACCGGGTCTTCGTGGACGGCCGCACCGACCTGTACGGCGACGAGTTGTTGGAGCAGTACCTGGACGTGCGCTTTGCCAAACCGGGCTTCCAGCAGGTGTTCGACCAGTACGGCGTCAACTTTGTGCTGACGGAGGCGGGCGGCTTCACCGACAACTTCCTGGCCCTCGACGACGGCTGGCGGCGGGCCTACGCCGACGAGATTGCGGTCGTTTATGTGCGAATGAACGAATGAACGAACTACCTCCCACCCCACGCCAGGGCCAGTTCGTTCAAAGTTCTGGGCTCGATTTCGATGTGGATGGCTCGGCGAGACAGAGAGAGAGGAGTGCCCCATACAAAGATTTCCAATAGTCTGAAACTGTCGAGATGATAGCAGTGCTGCGCTGCCCGGCTTTCTTCTAGCATTTGCTGGTCCAATTGGGACAATCTGATTTCCTGCTTGTGGGTCAACCGGCCAGCCCGAAAGATTGCGCCCAATAGACGGCGAGTACCCCATGTCTGCCCAAACATGACCCTGTGATGGTCTTGTTCCATAGCATCCATGTCGTCCCAGGCAGCATCTAAATCGGGTAGTTCCTGCACCAGACCCTCGTAGCTCGACAGAAAAGTATTCACTTGTTGTTCTGTGTAACGATCGGCAATCATCTCGTCGTTCATTTTCAGCCCTTACGTTTCCCCCGTCCCATTCGCCGCCAACTCCAACTGCCGCTGGTAGAGTTGGCTATACAGCCCGCCCCGCGCCAATAGCTCCCGGTGGTCGCCCACCTCCCGGATGCGTCCCTCTTCCAGCGCGATGATCTTGTCGGCGTTGCGGATCGTGCTCAGCCGGTGGGCGATGACGAGCGACGTGCGCCCCTTCATCACCTCCTCCAGCGCCTGCTGGATCAGGTACTCCGCCTCCGCATCCACCGACGAGGTGGCCTCGTCCAGGATCAGGATGCGCGGGTTGGCCAGGATGGCGCGCGCCAGCGCCAGCCGCTGCTTCTGCCCGCCGCTCAGTTTCACTCCCCGCTCGCCGATCTCGGTGTCGTAGCCCTGGGGCAGTTCCTCGATGAACTCGTGCGCGTAGGCCGCCTGCGCCGCGGCGACCATCTCCTCTTGGGTGGCGTCGGGCTTGCCGTAGCGCAGGTTCTCGCGCACAGACGTATTGAACAGGAACGTGTCTTGCAGCACGACCGCGATGTGGCGGCGCAGCGACTTGACCTGCACCGTGCGCAGGTCGTGGCTGTCCACCTTGACGTGGCCGTGAATGGGGTCGTAGAAGCGGCACAAGAGGTTGGCGATGCTCGTCTTGCCCGCGCCGCTGGGGCCGACCAGCGCCACTACCTCGCCGGGGGCCATGCGGAACTCGACGTCGTGCAGCACTTCGTCGCCGCTGCCATAGCGGAAGTGCACGTCCTCGAACGCTACATCTCCTCTGACCCCGTCGAGTGTGATTGCATCCGGCGCGTCCTGGATCTCTGGCACCTCGTCCAGCAGTTCAAAGATGCGCTCCCCGGCGGCGATGGCCTGCTGGAACATGTTGTCCACTTCGGTCAGCCGCCGCACAGGGTCGTAGAAGGAAACGATGTAGGACGTGAAGGCCACCAGCGTGCCCAACGAGAGTTGCCCACCAATGACCATCCAGGCCCCGATGCCAAGCACTGCCGCCCCCCCCAACGCGGTCACGAACGACAGGGCGGGAAAAAAGGTCGTCCAGATGCGAATGGTGCGCACACGCGCCTGGTAATAGTCGCCGCTGACGTCGCGGAAGCGCTCCAGTTCCGACTCCTCCTGTCCAAAGGCCTGAATGACGCGGATGCCGGCCAGATTGTCCTGCAGCCGGGCGTTGATGTCGCCCAGGCGGTCGCGCATCTGGCGGTAGGTGGGGCGTACCAGCCGGTTAAAGCGCCGCAGGACTACCGCCATCACCGGCAGCAGCGCCAGCACGACCAGCGCCAGCCGCCATTCGAGCACCAGCAGTACCGCCGACGCCCCCAGCAGGCGCAGCAGGTCAATCAGCGTGAGGATGACGCCGTGCGTGACGAACTGCTCCACTGCGTCCACGTCGTTGGCGACCCGCGACATCAGTTCGCCGGTGGAGGTGCGCTCGAAGAAGGAGAGGGACAGTCGCTGCAGGTAGGCATAGATACGCACCCGCAGGTCGAGGATGAAGCGTGCACCCAGTGCGTGGCGGATGTACTGCTCGCCCGTGTCCGTGAGCCACAGTAGCAGGTGGACGCCGGCCAGTGCGGCAATCATACCGCCAAGGCGGGAAATGTTGCGGGCACCAATGACCTGGTCCACGATCCCCCGTTGGAACAGGGGCGGGAGCAGGTTCAGCCCGGTGTTGATCAGGAGCAAGACGCCCGTGATCGCCAGTGTCTTCCAATAAGGTCGTACGTAGCCAAAAAGGCGCTGCAACACGCGCATAGAGACCCTCATCACCTCC
>DATKWP010000438.1:0-2075 GCA_035529535.1 Anaerolineae bacterium
CGGTGGCCCGATCACGTTCAGCGCCCCTTGCATCGTCTGGTTGAGGCCCGCCACGCGCGTCAGGTGCTTGTCGGGCACCATCAACGAGGTCGAAGCCTGCATGGCTGGCCAGTGAAAGTTTCCACCGATGGCGCGCACCAGGAGCGCCACGAACACGTGCCAGACCTGGATCTTGCCGGCCCAGAACAGGTAGGCCAGCCCCAGCGCCACCAGGGCCACCGTCCCGTCTGCCACGATCATGACCACGCGCCGGTTCCAACGGTCCACCAGCGCACCCGCGAACGGGCTCAGGAACACCTGAGGGAGCACGAACGTCATCGTCGCCATGGCCAGCACCGTCGCCGAGCCGGTCAACCGGGTGAGCCACCATATCACCGCGAACTCTAGCACCCGGCTGCCGACCAGGGAAAACGCCTGTCCTGTCCAGATCGTGAAAAACGGGATCTGCCACCTGGACTGATTCCGCTGTGTGTCTGCCATCACAACCCCCGCTCAGCAGCCACCGCAGGCGCAGGTACCGCCTGCGCTGCCTGCCCGTTGCGGTTCTGCTCGAAATTCATCAGCACCGGCATGAATAGGGAAGCCAGTCCAATCCCCGCACATAGGACACCCGCAGCGATGTACCACGCCTGAAGACCGAGCCAATCGCTCACCGGCCCGGCAATCGCCAGGCCAAAGGGGGAGGTGATCGAGAGCAGGCTGCTAAGCAGGGTAAACACGCGTCCCTGCACCTCCGGGGCCACCGTGCTCTGAAGGATCGCCATCAGTGGCCCGTCTACCAACGGAATCATCAATCCCACCACAGCCATGCTCGCCAGTGCCACCCAGAACAAGCCTACCGGTGCCAGGCCCACCACCACGAAAGCCAGGCCCAGTATGATCAGACCCAGGACCGACGTATAGATCCGCCGCCGGAAGCCGCCCCACGTGCTCAACACGATTCCTCCGGCCAGGATGCCTACCCCGACCACCGACTCGAGCAGGCTCAGTTGCGCGGCCTCGCCGTGAAAGTGTTCGCTCACCAGGAGCGGCACCAACGAAAACGCGGGCGTCAGCGCGATCTTGAAAATGATCGCTGCCCCGATCAGCGTCACCAGCCCTGGCCAATTCCAGATGTAGCGCAGGCCCTGGCGCATGTCGGCCCAGATCGTTGGCTTCACTTCACTTGCGGCCGCCAGAAGCCCGCGCTCAGGCTGGGGCACATGGACGAACAAGAGGGGCACAATGGCACCCAGGGCAGTACCTACGTCCACCAGCATAACGCTGTGCAGCGGCAACATCCCCATCAGCAATGCGCCCAGCGGCGGGCCGGCGATATTCAGCATCCCGTTCACCATCTGGTTGAGGCCCGCCACGCGCGTCAGGTGCTTTTCGGGCACCATGAGCGAGGTCGAAGTCTGCATCGCCGTCCAGTGGAACCCCCCGCCCACCGAGCGCACCACCATGATGACGTAGACGTGCCACACCTGCATGTGGCCGGTCCAGAACAGGTATGCCAGCCACAGAGATGCCAGGGCGACACAGCCGTCGGCCACGATCATCACGATGCGCCGATTCCAGCGGTCCACCAAGGCCCCGGCGATGGGGCCGAGGAAAATCTCCGGGAGCAGGGCCGCCATGGACGCCATTGCCAGCACCGTCGCCGAACCGGTCAACTTGGTGAGCCACCACACCAGCGCGAACTGGGCCGCCCGGCTGCCTATCAGCGAAAACGCCTGCCCTGTCCAAATCGTGAAAAACGGGGCCTTCCATCCAGGTTGATGCTGGTCCGATGCTTGCGCTTTGTATCCAACTGTCTGAGTGTTCATTGAGGTCTCCGTGATTCGGGAAGACCTGCCAGGTTTCGAAAACCTGGCAGGTCTAGCGCCCTTCCATGGCCGCCAGCAGGTCGGCCGCCTGCTCCGGTGTGACCTTGCCTTCCTCCACCATGCGCAATATCCGCATGCGTTCCTCGTCCGTAACCGGCTCCGGCTTGGGACGGGGTCGCGAGCCGCTGGCCCGCTGCCAGCGGCGCTCGGCGCGCTCGGCCCACATGCGCGACTGCTCGGCGTCCTGCTCCGCCTTCCGGCGCACTC
>DATKWP010000439.1:0-12033 GCA_035529535.1 Anaerolineae bacterium
TGGATGTCCCCCTCGGCTCCCTCCAGGATCAGGTCTACGGGACGCTCGGCGATGCGGGCCGAGTTGCCCTCGTCGTTCCAAAAGGACTGGGCGTCGAGGCGGTAGAAGCGGAGGAAGGAGGCGAGGAGGAGGAGGGCGAGGAGGAGGAGAGTGGAGAGTGGAGAATGGAGAATGGAGGTGGGGGCGGGACGACTGAAGTCGCCACTACGAGCCACAGGTCGTTTCATCGCCGTACTCGCTGGCGCAGGACGACTGAAGTCGTCACTACGAGCAGGGTGGCCAGGCTCAGGACGAGCCAGGGGGACGGACACCAGGGGCGACGCACGATCAATGTGTCCACGCCGACTTCTCCCGACACGGCGGTCAGCACGACCTGGTGGCGGTCCTGTCGCGAGCCTTGCACCAGCCGCACCAGGTGCCCGTCCAGCAGGATGTGGCGGGGTGGGTGGCCGTCTACGCTGAGTTCAGCCTCGCCTGTGCCGGGGCCGGGCACCAGTGACAGCGAAGCGCCCTCGAACCAGAAATGGAGCGCCGCGCCAGCCGCGACTGCCCGCCGATAGGTCTGGACTGCTGGCCCGGGCCCTCCCTGGCTCGCTGGCTCGCTGATTTGCTGATTTGCCGATTTGCCGATTTGCACTGTCTCCCAGGCTTCATCGTATTGCAGCGCCCAGTGGTCCTCCTGGTGCGTACCGGGGTAGAGCGTCGGGGTGAGGCCGGCCGTATATTCTTGCATCGCCTGGTAGACGGGCAGGGGGGTAAAGTCCGGCTCGGCCATACGGAAGTAGTACATGGCCTGGGTGCGTTCTGCGTCGCTGGCCCGTTTGAAGAACCAAAAGTTGACCACGCCCACCCAGGGCCACTCCTCCATCGCGCGCTGGTAGGCCAGCACGGCGTAGCGCGCCTGCTGTTCGGGCGTCACCTGCCCGTAGGCTCCCCAGCCCGTGATGCCCGGGTCGTTCGGCACGGCGTTGGAGTTCATCTCGCTGATCCAGACCGGCTTGGCCGCGTCTCCGTTGGCGACCATGATGTCGCGGACGTAGACCAGGCGGGCAAAGTTGATGTTGAGCGGCTGCATGCGATGGTCGGTGGGGCCGGACCACAGCATGTAGTCGTTGATGGAGAGCACGTCGAAGCAGGCGGCCGCCCCGGCGTCGTACATGCGCTGCAAGAAGACGAAATCGCTCAGTCCCAGCGCCGGTCCCGGCCCGGGATGCAGCGAGACGGTGGGAGCCAGCGCCCCGCTGAGGATGACCACGCTCGGGTCGGCCTCTCTGGCGCGGCGATACCCTTCGCACAGGAGCCGCGTGTACCCCTCCGGGTCCACCGGCTGCTCCCCCCACTCGGGGTAAATGTTGGGTTCGTTCCACAGTTGGTAGTAGTGGATGCGCCCCCGGTAGCGCGAGACGACGGCATAGACGTAATCCCCCCAGTCGGCCAGGTCGTCTGGGGGGGCAAAGGTGCCCCGCGCATCGCCATCGGCGCGGGTCCAGGCAGGTGGGTTGCTCAGGCGGGGGACGATCTCCAGGCCAGCCTGTTCCGCCAGGGCGACGATGTGGTCGTACTTGGTCCAGGCGGAGCGGTAGGGCTCGTGGCGCCGGTCCTGAAAGTCCCTCTTGCCGTGGATCTCGATGTCCTCCCAGGGGAATTCCTGGCGCAGCCAGTGGAAACCGGCGGCCGCCACCATCTGCACCGACTTTTCGCGCTTCCATTCCTCCACTTCCTGTTCCAGGAAGACGTTGATGCCGAAAGGGTTCACGCCGGTGTGAGCCACTGCCCCCCCGGCTGCTGTGCGTGGCTGAGGAAAGAGCAGGTTGGTCGCCAGCAGGGCGGTGCCCCGCACCTGGGGCAGCAGGTCCGCTTCCCCTGTGCGGGCAAACATCCACTCCCGGAGCGAAGAGGGACCAGCGGAGGAGGGTTGGCAGGAGGCCAGGGCCAGGAGTGCCAATCCGATGATAGCAAGAGTCCGTTTGTTCATCGGTGTCAGGCCGGACGGACCACCAAGGCGTCTATGGGATCCGGGATCTCGTCGGACGCCAGGTAGACTCGCGCCTCCGCCCGGGCTTGCTCGAACATGCGGACGAGGTCCTTGTCGGAGCCCTTGAAGCCGGCCACGGAGCGGCGGGCACACGTGCAGCAGCCCAACGAGGCGCGGTAGGAATCCAGGTCGCAGGTGAGGCAACTGCCCAGGCGGACCATCATCAGCGAGAAGCCCAGCACGTCCTCGTGGCCGTCGGGCAGCGTGACGATGTGGTCAATCAGGTTGGCCCACTCGGCTGCGCGCAAGTTGCGCAGTTGTGGGACGCAACGGGATGGAAAGAGGATTTCGCTTTCGGGGTACATGGCTCCACGGTTTCCTTTGTTTTTTGATAGGGGCCATGATAACACAAAAGTGGGCCAATTTCAAGCATTTTTCGGACGAGTTTTGCCTTGCTGACCCTCCCGCGGGTTACGGCTCCCAGCGCCGGCCCTTTCAGGCCGGCGCCTGTTGACCCGCGGGAGGGTAGAATAACGTCAGTGTCCACTGCGCAGGATTAGCCAGATCTCTTTCAGCGTGGGCCGTTTGCCGTAGACGAGCAGCCCGACCTGGAACAACCTGGCCCCCACCCACAGCGCCACGGGGATGGAGAGCACCAGCACGACGATGCTGCCAACCACGTCTACCCATGCCACCTCCGTCAGCGGCAGGCGCATCATCATCATGGTGGGGGCGGTGAGCGGGAAGAAGGTCAGCACCCGCGCGATGAGCATGTTGGGGTTGGCGAAGAGAAAGCCGCTGATCATGTAGGGGATGGCGGCAAAGAAGGAAAAGATGCCCGCCAGTTGCTGGCTTTCTCGCATCGTCGTGCCGAGCGCGCCGATCCCTGCCATCAGGATGGCATATAGCGTGTAGCCGAGCAGGTAGTAGACCACGCCCAGCACCAGCACGCGCGCCGGAATGGAGGCGGCCCCGGCTACGGCCAGGAGCGCCACCGCGCCACCGCTGAACCCCGCCGCGCTCCCCACCCACACCAGCACCTGCACCAGCCCCAGCGCCCCCAGACCGGCGACCTTGCCGGCCATCAGTTCCGCCGGCCGGACCGAGGAGACGACGATTTCGATCACCCGGCTCTCCTTCTCCTCCGCCACGCTCTGCAACAGGTAGCCCGACGAGACGAAGATGGTCGTCACCAGGAAGATGGACAAAAAGTAGGGAATGATGAAGGTGAAGGCAAAGCCCCAGCCCCCCTGTCCCTGTGTCTCGCCGCCCGCCGAGAGCACCTGGGGCTCCACGTTCAGCGGATCGGCGGCCCGCTTCCGCAGCGCCGGGTCCACCCGGCCGGCCAGCAGGTGGTCCACGAGAAAGGCCCGTACTGTCGTTGAGTCGCTGACCGTGGCTGCACTGAACCCGCTGCCCATGCTCATGACGACCACCCGGCCTGTTTCCATGTAATCCTTACCGATCACCATCACCTTCGAGACCTCTTTGGCCTGCAGGGCTGCCTTCGCCTCCGCCTCACTCCCGTACAGGCTAAAGTCCTGCTGGTATTGCGGCAGGATGGGGGAGAAATAGCCTGACTCGTCCACCACGCCGATGGCGGTATCTCCGACGTCGAACTGTCTCCCGAGCGACTCCAAAAGTTGCCGGGCCTGGCCCGCGAAGAGGGCGCCGAACAGCAGCACGGCGATGCCCATGACGGGCACGATGGCCGTCATGATGATAAAGCCAGCCCGCCGCACGTTGGTCACGAAATCGTGGCGGGCGACCACCCACACTTTGCGCCAATCCATGGCCTCACGCCTCCTCACCGCTCACCGCGGCCACAAAGATCGCTTCCAACGGCACCGGTGCCACCTCGAAGGCCTGGATCTCGACCCCCCGGTCCAGGAGCGCGCGCAGCACCGCCTGCGGGTTGGTCCCTTCTGCCAGCGCCAGGTTGAACGACCCATTTTCCGGCTCCACTTCCACCACCCCGGGCAGGCCGGCCGGGACGTGCGAGGCGCGCACCTGGACGGCGTTGGGGGCGTAATCTCGCTTGATCTCCGCCAGCGGCCCATAGAGCACCGCCTGTCCGCGGTTGATGAGCAGGATGCGGTCGCACAGCGCCTCCACCAGGCTCATCTGGTGGGTGCTGAGGACGATGGTCTTCCCTTCGCGGTGCAGGGCAGCCATCAGGTCCTTGATGCGCTCCACGTTGACCGGGTCCAATCCCTGGAACGGCTCGTCGAGAAAGAGCACGGCTGGGTCGTGGACCAGGCTGGCGATGAACTGGAGCCGCTGCTGCATGCCCCGGCTCAGGTCCCGCACCCTCCGGTTGGCCCAGTCCTCCAGTTGGATCTGTTTCAGCAGGTCGAGCGCCCGCTTGCGCGCTGCTGGCCGGGCGACCCCCTTCAGTTCGGCCAGGTACACCAGCGTCTCCAGCACCTTCAGGTTGCGGAAGAGCCCGCGCTCTTCCGGAAGGTACCCCACTCGGGCTTTGGCCTGGCCTGGCGGCAGGCCGAGGATGGTCACGCTGCCGGCGTCGGGGTTGAGGATGTCCATGGCGACGCGGATGGTCGTCGTCTTGCCGGCCCCGTTGGGGCCTAGCAGGCCGAACATCCCCCCCTGTTCGACCTCGAAGGAGAGATGGTCCACCGCCACCACGTCCCCATATCGTTTCACCAGGTCCTGTACTTGAATGATCATGCTACCTCCATTTGACATTCCCTGGTAGCACTATACAATCAAGTGCGGAGAAACGCAAATGGGCATTCCACCTGCCATTGCTGCCGTGGCCCCGGATGGGCATCCGACCCCCGCTCAGCGACGGCGCATCCTGATAGACCTCTGCCGCCGGCGCATCCGGCCGGGCACCGGCAGCAGCGTCGAGTTCCTGCGAAGGAGGACGGCGATGAACCCCTGGCCCGACCTGCGCCCCATTCTTCAGGGTATCCCCTGGGCGATTACCGGTGGCGTAGCCACCCGCGCCTACATGCCGGAACGGGTCACCCAAGACCTGGATATCCTGGTGCGTGGCCAGGACGGCGACGAGGTCAGGCGGCGGCTGGAAGGTGCAGGGTACTGCTACGTCTCTCCTTTGGCGGTGCCCGGTTTCCTGGTTCGCTCCCCAGAAGAGGTGGAGGTTGACGTGATCCTGGGCGATGCTCCTTGGGTAGAGGAGGCGCTGGCTCAGCCCCGTCAGGACCCGGCGGGGTACCCCGTATTGGATCTCCCGTATCTCGTGTTGATGAAGATGGCGTCCTCGCGGGCCCAGGACGTGGCTGACACGACCCGCATGCTGGGCCTGGCTTCCGAGGAAGAACTGGGGCGGGTGCGAGAGGCTGTGGCACGCCACGCTCCCCAAGAGACCGAGGACCTGGAATCCCTCATTTACCTGGGGCAGGTGGAGATGGGGAGGGTGCCAGGTACTGAAGATGCTGCGGTCGTAGAGGGTTAGAAGTCCACAAGGCTGGTTTCGCCCCTCACCCCAGCCCTCTCCCCGAGGGGGAGAGGGAGCGTACTCCCCTCGCCCTGGCAGGGAGAGGGGCCGGGGGTGAGGGTCAGCGATGGAGGTTCGCATGTGGTACGGATTGCGCGTGTCACCAAAGACTGACCCTGATTTCGTCCGCTCTGCAACGGAGTTGTTGCAGTCCACGTCGCGCTATCTTATTGTTACCATCGGAGGAGTCTACCTGGCCTGGCACCTGGTAGCGACGGTGACCTGGCCCGACACCATCGGCTGGAACGTCTGGCTGATCACGCCGCTCGTCGCGCTGACGTTTGCCCTCTCCCTCTGGTTGCTCCCCAAACACCTGCTGGCGGCCCAGGCCGCCTGGCAGGTGGGGCTGGCGGCGAGCATTGCGCTGGCCGTCATCATGTTCCGCCAGCCGTTGATCGCGTTCTTCTATACGCTGCTCCCGCTCATGGCCGTCGTCACCGTCGGCTGGCCGGCCGGCTTGCTGGCGGAGGGGATGGTGACCCTGCTCGTCTGGTGGCTTTCTCACAGCCCTGGTGTGCCCCCCCTCTCCACGGCGTATGGCCCGGCCATCGTCGCCGGCGGAGCCTTCACCGGCCTCTTGGGCTGGGCCGCCGCCCGCGCGCTTCTGACCGCGCTGCAGTGGTACCTCTATAGTTTCGCCCAGGCCCAGGAGAACATGGAGGAGGCCCGCCAACAGCGGGCCGAACTGGCGCGGGTGCTCAAAGACCTGGACCAGGCCTGCTACCGGCTGGAGCGGGCAAACCACATGCTGGTCCTGGCGCGGGCTGAGGCAGAGGAGGCACGGGAGGCGCGCAACCGTTTTGCGCTGGCCGTGAGCCACGAACTGCGCACGCCGCTGAACTTTATCATCGGGTTCAGTGAACTGATGGTCAACTCGCCGGCCACGTACGCCGGGCCAGACCAGTGGCCGCCCGGCCTCTACGAGGACGTGCGGGAGATTTATCGCAGCAGCACGCACCTCCTGCGGCTGGTCAACGACGTCCTGGACCTGGGACAGATCGAGGCGCTGCAAATGGTCCTGGTCAAAGAGTGGGTGGCTCCGGCCCAGGTCGTGCACGAAGTCGCGTCCATGGTTCGACCGGCGTTCGAGCGCAAGGGGCTGTGGTTCGGGGCGGAGATTGAGCCTGACCTGACAGACGTGTTCGCGGATCGCACTCGCATCAGGCAAGTCTTGCTCAACCTGGTGAGCAATAGTCTGCGCCTCACGGAACACGGCGGCGTCACGGTGCACCTGAAAAAAACCGAAGAGGGTCTCTGTTTTTGTGTCCAGGACACCGGTCCTGGCATTGCGGAGGAGGATATCCCCAGGGTCTTTGAGGATTTCCGGCAGGTCGTCAGCGTCAGTTGGCGGCGGCGTGAAGGGGCCGGGCTGGGCATCCCCATCAGCCGGCGTTTCGTCGAACTGCACGGGGGGCGGATGTGGGTGGAAAGCAAGGTGGGGGAAGGGACCTCGTTCTGCTTTACGCTGCCCCTGCCAGGATCCCGGCACGACTTGCCTGCTCCGCCGGGCCAGGAGACCTCGGACGTCCGCTATTGGCGCCGCCTCACGGAGAAAGCCAGGGGCGAGGAGATGGTGTTGGTCCTTTCTTCCGATCCGGTTGCCGGTGAGGTGATCGCCCGCTACGTCGAGGACTACGAAGTAGTCGCCGTAGGCAGCCCAGACCAGGTGCAGGCCAGGATGGCCGAACTCTTGCCCTGTGCCCTGATCCTCGATCGTGCGCTGGTCCAGGATGGGGAGGTGCAGTCTGTGCTACGGGAACTGCCCTACGATTTACCGGTGGTCAGTTTCTCCTTGCCGGGCAGCGCGGGCCATCCCAGGTACCTCCCACCTGGCGTGTCGGACTACCTGGTCAAGCCGATTGCCCGCCAGGACCTGGCGGAGGCCGTGCGTGCGCTCGGACCTGGTGTCCGCAACCTGTTGGTCGTGGATGACGATCCAGGCATGGTGCGCTTTGTCACGCTGGCGCTCAAGAGCGCGGAGGGGAGCGGGGGAGCAGGGGAGCGGGGGAGCGGGGGAGCGGGGGAGCAGGGGAGCAGGGGAGAACTGGCTTCCCAGGATGGCTACCGGTTGGCGGCTGCCTACACGGGCACGGAGGCGCTGGTGCGACTGCGCGAGGACAGGCCCGACGCGGTGCTGTTGGACCTGGCCTTGCCCGACATCAGCGGCTGGGACGTGCTGAGGGAGATGCAAGAAGAGCCTGGCCTGAACGAGGTTCCTGTGATACTCATCACGGCCCACGATTGGCCGCAGATGCAGCCGGCCGGCGAGGGAGAGGCCCTGCGGGTTACGATGCGTCGTCCGTTATCTCGCAAGGAACTGACGGCTGTCCTGGGCTGTCTTCTGGACACGATCCAGCCGGCGTATCCAGCAGTCTCAGCTGGGCCAGTGCATGCAGCAGGTCCTTCTGGGTGATGGGCTTTTTCAAAAAGCCGGCCGCGCCCAGCGAGAAGGCCAGTTCTGGCTCATTCCACACCGAGCAGACGATGACGGGGATGTGGCGGGTCTCGGGGTCCGCCTGCAGCGCCTGCAAGACCTCCCACCCATCCATCGTGGGCATCATCACGTCCAGGGTGATGGCCTGGGGCTGCATCTGGCGCACCAACGGCAGGACCTGCTCCGGCTCCTGGACGCCGACCACCTGCAAGTGGGAGCGGCTCAGGTAGCGCCGGAACATGCGGATGGCCGGCTCCTGATCGTCCACCACGAGCACCACCCACTGGCCGGCGCGCGGCAGCGCTAGCGCCAGCCCGATCAACCCGGCCTCCGCGCCGGGAGGATGGACTTGCTGAAGGGTAGCGCCCAGGCGTTGAGCCCAATAGCGGGCTGCCTCCAGGGGGGCGCCCCCTGCGCTGGTTCCAGGTGCTGACGGGTGTTCCTCTTGGAACTGGATGCAGAGTGTGACCTGGCCTGGCTGCACCTGGGCGCTGGCGGTGATGTCACTGCCAGGCCGGACGTCGAGCGCATGACTGAGCAGGCTGAGGAGGATCTGGCGCAGGATGACCCGGTCGGCCAGGACACGGGGCAGGCTCTCCGGGAGGGCCAGGTGCAATGCCAGCCCCTCGCTTTGCACCCGGCGGGCCAGGGTCCGCGCGACCCCGCGCATGATCTCGACCACGTCGAGCGGTTCCCTGGCGACTTCGAAGGTGCGGAAGTTGCTGCCCCACCGCTCCGGAGCCACTTGCTTTTCTTCGGGACGCTCCTGGCCTGGGAAGGCCTGGTCCCACAGCCAGGCAGCCACGGCTTGCAGGGCGCGACTGTGCTCGCGGCGCAACTGCCGTTCGCTGAGCGATAGATGGGCCTGCAACTCGGGCAGGCTGAGCCTCTCGACGTAGCGGCCGTGCAGGATGAGATAGGGACGCCACTCCACGGAGCCGGGCACGTATTCCGGCTCGGGGGGCCGCAACGTTTCTATCGCGTGCAGCATGACCTGGTACAGATGCTCGGCCCGACTCTCCCGCGCTGCGGGTGGCGGGGTGAATATGGAGGCCAGCGGGTGCGTCTCGAGCGCCGCGTAGTCGTAGAGGTTAGCAAGGCCGTCTCTGACCAGCCGGTTGAACTCTGCCCGTTCCATCGTACTCCTCCTCTTGCCAGGATATTATAGCATGGCCGGCGACTGTTTTCCAGTTTCGTGGCCGTTGTCTGGCCGAAGCGTGGCCGAAAAGTGGTTGAGTGTGGCGCGCTGGGCGTGTATAATAGACCCTGAACACCTTCGCCAGGGTTTGGGAAGGAAAGGGGGTATGGTGTATCGGGTAGACGAGCCAAGGGAAAGACTGACGGTAAAGATCAACCTGTGAGAAACGATCAAGCAAAGGAGGAACCATGTCTAAGAAACGATATCCGTTACTGGCTCTGGTGCTGGTCATAGCCGTGCTTCTGGCAGCCTGCGCGCCGGTCACTCCGGCCGCAGCGCCGACGGCCGCCCCGACCCAGGCACCGGCCGGCCCCAGTGGGGATCTGGAGATCTTTAGCTGGTGGACGGCCGGGGGTGAGGCCCAGGGGCTGGAGGCCATGCTCAAAATCTTCCAGGCGCAGTATCCCAACGTCAACGTCATCAATGCCACCGTCGCCGGTGGTGCGGGGGTGAATGCCCGGGCCGTGCTGGCCACCCGCATGCAGGGCGGCCAGCCGCCCGGTGCGTTCCAGGTGCACGCCGGCCACGAACTGATTGATACCTACGCCGTCTCCGGGCAGATGGAGCCACTCACCTTCCTGTACGAAGAGGAGGGGTGGCTGGACCTGTACCCGCAGGACCTGATCAACATTCTCTCGTACAACGGGGAGATCTGGTCAGTGCCGGTCAACATCCATCGCGCCAACGTCATGTGGTACAACAAGGCGGTCTTCGCGGACAACAACCTGCAGCCGCCGAAGACGATGGACGAGTTCTTCACGGTGGCCGAGAAGTTAAAGGCGGCCGGGATCATACCGCTGGCGCTGGGCGAGTCCTGGACAGAGGTTCACCTGTTCGAGACGGTGCTCCTGGGCACGCTGGGCCCAGACAAGTACATCGGCCTGTGGAGCGGGGCGACGGACTGGAAGAGCGCCGAGGTGACCAAGGCGCTGGAGAACTATGACCGCATGTTGACCTACGTCAACGAGGACTTTGCCGCGCTCACGTGGGACCAGGCCACCCAACTGGTGATTGACGGCACGGCCGCCATGAACGTCATGGGAGACTGGGCGGAGGGCTATTTCAAGAGCAAGGGTTGGACGCCGGGAGTGGAGTTCGGCTGGGCACCCTCGCCGGGCTCGGCCGGCGCGTTCGATGCCTTGTCCGATAGTTTCGGCCTGCCCAAGAATGCCCCCAACCGGGACGCCGTGCTGGCCTGGCTCAAGATCTGCGGCTCCAAGGCCGGCCAGGATGCCTTTAACCCGATCAAGGGTTCCATCCCGGCCCGCACCGACGGGGATCGCAGCCTGTACGACGTGTATCTCCAGTCGGCGATGGACGACTTTGCCAGCAACAAGATCGTCCCCAGCCTGGCGCACGGGGCGGCAGCCGCCCCCAGTTGGCAACAGGCCATCACGGAAGCCGTGGGCCTCTTCATCGCCAACCGCGACGTGGCTGTCTTCCAGGAAACACTGGTGACAGCCTGCACCACCGCTGGCGTGTGCAAATAGTACCTGAGCCGGGCGGCCCTGAACCATCAGGGCCGCCCTCATCGTCGAGGTAGGTCCAGGTATGCGCATTCGCAAAGACCGCCTGCTGGCCATCGCGCTGATATCCCCCTCCGTGCTGGCGATCGCCATCTTCGTCTACGCATTCATCGCCTGGACGATCCGCGCTTCCCTCTCTTCCTGGGAAGGGCTGCTCCCAGACTACACCTTCGTGGGTCTGGCCAATTTTACCCAACTGTTCCGCGATCCGCGCTTCCAGATTGACTTGCGAAACACGGGCATCTTTACGGTCCTGTTCCTGGCGGCCTGCCTGGTGGTGGGCCTGCTGCTGGCAATCCTGCTGGACCTGCGCCCCCGAGGGGAGGCGGTGTTCCGCAACGTGTACCTGTTCCCGATGGCGATCTCGTTCATCGTGACCGGCGTCGTCTGGCGCTGGTTGCTCAATCCGGCCACTTCGCTCGAGCGCTTGAGCGGGATCAACCTGTTGTTCCACCAGGCCGGCCTGGGCTTTCTGGTGTCCAGGTGGTACACGTCTCGCAACTTTGGCATCGCCGCCATCGTCATCCCGGCCACCTGGCAGATGTCCGGTTTCACCATGGCGCTGTACCTGGCCGGCATCCGCGGCATTCCCGAGGAGTTGCGGGAGGCGGCTCGCGTGGATGGGGCCAGCGAATCGCAGATCTATCGCTACGTCGTGATGCCTATGCTAAAGACCGTGACCTTGAGCGCCGTCATCATCCTGGGGCACACCTCGCTCAAGATTTTCGACCTGGTGATGGCGATTACCCAGGAAGGAGGGCAGGGCTATTCGGCCGACGTGCCGGCGCTGAACATGTGGTACACGGCCTTTCGTGCCCTGCGCTTCGCGCGGGGAGCGGCCATCGCCATTATCATTCTCACGACGGTCGCCGTGCTGATCATACCGTACCTGATCCACACGCTGCGCTCAGAGGTCGAGCAATGAAGCGACGGATTACGCGCTCCATCCTGTATGTGCTGCTCGTCGGAGCGGCACTCTTCTACCTGATGCCGGTCTACGTGCTGCTGGCCACCGGCTTCAAGAGTTTCCAGGAGGTCAACCTGGCCACCATGTGGGCGCTGCCCTCGGGCCTGCACCTGGACAACTTTGTGGCGGCGTTCGGGAAACTGGCGCCGAACCTGAGCAACAGTCTCTCGCTGACGGTAGCCGCCACCATCCTCTCCTCCATGCTGGGCTCGCTGAATGGGTACGTGTTGTCCAAGTGGCGCTTCCGGGGCTCCGATCTCCTGTTTACGGCCATGCTGTTTGGGATGTTTATCCCGTACCAGAGCATTCTCATCCCGCTGGTGCGCTTCATGCAGGCCATCGGCCTCTACGGCAGCCTATGGGGATTGGTACTGACCCACGTGATCTATGGCCTCCCGATGACCACGTTGATCTTTCGCAACTATTACGCGACGATCGGGACGGAAGTGGTC
>DATKWP010000440.1:0-2036 GCA_035529535.1 Anaerolineae bacterium
CCACCGGATCCCTACGTGTACGTAGAGGGCTAACTGGCAGTCAGGCGGCGCAGCCGCAGGCCATTGAGGATCACGGCCAGCGAGGCACCGACGTCGGCGACGATGGCCATCCACAACGTGGCCAGGCCCGCGGCGGCCAGCGTGAAGACGACGGCCTTGACCGCCAGGGCGAGCACGATGTTGGTTGCCACGACGCGACGGGCCTGGCGGCTGAGCCACACCACGAATGGCAGTTGGCCCAGGTCGTCGCCCATCAAGATCACGTCGGCCGCTTCCATGGCCTGGGCTGAGCCTGCGCCACCCATGGCGATGCCCACGTCCGCCTGTGCCAGCGACGGCGCGTCGTTCACGCCGTCGCCGACCATGGCCACGGCCTGGTACTCTTCCCTCAGTGCGGCGATGGCGGCCACCTTCTCCTCCGGCAGCAGGCCGGCCTGCACCTCGTCCACGCCGACTTGTTGGCCGATCGCCCCCGCCACGGCCGGGCTATCGCCGGTCAGCATGCGGGTGTGGAGCCCCAGGCCCTTCAAGTCGGCGACGACCTGGCGGCTGTTGGCGCGGGGAACGTCGGCCACGCCGAAGACGGAGCATACCTCGTCGTCGTGGCGGATCATGATCACCGTTTTGCCCTGGGCGGCCAGTTCGTCGGCCAGCCGGCAGATGGACTGCGGGTGGGAGATGTGGGCGTCGAAGTGGGTGTGGCTGGCCACGGTGACCTGCGCGCCGTTCACGGTCCCCTCTACCCCCCGCCCGCTCAGGATCGTCACGCCCTGGGCCGGGGGCACCGGTACCTGGCGGGCCTGGGCCTCTGCCACCAGGGCCTGAGCCAGCGGGTGGGACGATTGTAGTTCGAGCGCGGCGGCGTGTTGCAGGCCACAGTTCTCGACGCACTCCCCGCAGGTACACACGTCTATCACGTCCGTCGCCACGGGACGACCCTCGGTGAGAGTGCCGGTCTTGTCGAAGGCGAAGGCTTTTACCCGGCTCAGCGCTTCCAGGTAACGCCCACCCTTGATCAGCACCCCGTGCGAAGCGGCATTGGTCATCGCGCTCACCAGGCTGACCGGCGTGCTGATCACCAACGCGCAGGGGCAGGCGATTACCAGCATCTGGAGTGCCCGCATCAGCCATCCCTGCTCTCCCCACAACGGTTGGCCGAAAAACAGGGGCGGGACGGTGGCCACGAGCGCGGCCAGCACGGTCACGGTCGGTGTATAGACGCGGGCAAAGCGGTCAATGAACCGCTGTACCGGAGCCTGGCGCGACTCAGCCTCCCGTACCAGCGCTACCATGCGGCTCAGTGTGTTGTCTGCCGCCAGGTGGGTTACCTGTACTTCCAGTGCGCCCGTGACGTTGATGGTGCCGGCAAACACCGGGTCTCCCGGCCGTTTCTCGACCGGTATGCTTTCGCCGGTGATGGGGGCTTGGTCCACGGCACTTGTGCCGGTGCGCACGGTGCCGTCTGCGCTGACCCGGTCCCCTGGGCGCACCAGCACCCGGTCGCCGGTGACCAGGTGCTCCACCGGTGTTTCCTGGACCTGGCCCGTGGGCAGGAGTCGCAGCGCGACCGGCGGGGCCAGGTCCAGCAGACTATCCAGTGCTCCCTGTACCTGGTCGGCGGCATATCCTTCCAGCGCCTCTCCCAGCGAGAACAGCACGACGACGATGGCCGCCTCGGCCCATTCGCCGATGAAGGCTGCGCCGGTGACGGCAATCACCATCAGCGCGTTGATCCCCAGGCGGCGGGACTGCCACAATTCCTCGCAGGCGTGCTGCGCTACGGACGCGCCTCCGACCACGATGCTCGCGGCAAAGAGCGCATTGTGGCTCCAGGGAGGCGCGCCCGCAGCAGCCAACGCCAGTCCCAGCAACGCCAACAGCCCCGCGACGGCGGTCAGCGTCGTCTCACGCCTGGAGAGGATGAAGCGCACGAAACCCAACGTCAGCCGATCTCCCGCATAAACTGCTTGACCTGATAGTCCCACTCGCGAGTTTCCAGTTCCACGGCCGTCTTCTTCTCGCCCGCGCTGGCGGCC
>DATKWP010000441.1:0-13273 GCA_035529535.1 Anaerolineae bacterium
TGCGCGGATGGTCCCCATCCGCACCCGCACACGTGCGTGACAAAGTCTTGCATCAGGCGCGACTTGCCGATGCCCGGCTCCCCTGAGATCAAAACCACCTGGCCCTGGCCAGCAAGGGTGCGGACGTATGCTTCTTCTAACTTTGACCATGCTTTTTCACGCCCGATCAGGGGGGCGTCCAGGCTGGGCAAGTGCGGAAGCACCTCGCCTGGCCCGGCCGTGGGATGTTGCGGGTGGGTACACCCGTTCGGCGCAGGCAGCCGGCCTTCCACACGGGTGTACTCAC
This sequence comes from Anaerolineae bacterium, assembly GCA_035529535.1. Lineage (GTDB taxonomy): Bacteria > Chloroflexota > Anaerolineae > B4-G1 > B4-G1 > DATKWP01. The sequence continues at coordinate 287 of DATKWP010000441.1, forward strand.
CCGCAGTGTACTCACCCGCAGTGTACCCACCCGCAGTGTACCCACCCGCCACGGCCTGATAGACCGCCCGGGTTGCCGGCAACGGGCTGACGCCCAGTTCGCGCTCCAGGATGGCCGCGCAGCGCTCAAACTGCCGCAGCGCCGCACTGCGGTTGCCTGTGACGGCGTAGAGTTCGATCAGGCGACGGTGCACGTCCTCGGCCAGGTCGTCGGTGGCCAGATACTGCCGGGCGCATGCCTTAGCAGCCTCATACTCTCCCCGCGCCATCCTTTCATCGAGCAGGGCCACCAACACCTCCAGGTACAGTTGCTCGAAGGTACGCTGCTCCCGCGTGACCCAGGCCTCGAACTCGGCGCTGTCGGCCAGGTAAAAGCTGGCCAGGAACGGCCCTCGATAGAGTGCCAGCGCCTGCTGGAGCGCATCCACCGAAACGCCCCGGGACGGGGCTGTGAGCGTTCTGCCTCGGGACGAGGGTGTGGCGGATGAGTACGTCCGTAGCGTTCCTCGTGCGGAGCAGAGTTGTTCGAAGGCCACCGCGTCCGACCAACTGTGTCGCGGGTCCAGGCCGACCTGATCCTCCGTGACCAGCAGCATCCCAGGCGCGGGCAGGGCGCGGCGCAGGTGGGTCAGCAGGTGGCTGAGATTGCGGCGGGCGGTGGATTCGGGCCTGTCAGGCCAAAAGATAAAGCAGAGTGTTTCGCGGGGGATGGGTTTGAGATGGGCCGCCAGGCGGTAGAGCAGCGCCCGCGCTTGGCGACGGGGGATCGCAAGCGGACGGCCATCCCAGACCACCTCGGGTGGTCCGAACAGGTGAATCCGCAGGTCTGTCACTCTGGTCTACCCAAGCACGTTGTCCAGGAACATCATGACCAGGAAGCCGATGATGACGCCCCAGGTGCCCTCCAGTTCGTAGCCCCGCCGGTGGGTCTCGGGGATGATCTCGTCCGAGACGACGTACAGCATAGCGCCGGCGGCAAACGCCATGCCCCACGGCAGGAGTGGTTTCATCAACGTGACGGCCAGGACGCCGATGAGGCCGGCGATCGGTTCGGCCATCCCTGACCCCAGCGCATACGCCAACGCCTTGCCGCGCGGCCACTTCTCACGTACCAGCGGCAGTGCCACCGCCAGTCCTTCCGGCATGTTCTGCAAGGCGATGGCGATCATCAACGCGACCGCATCGGGCAGCCGGTCAGTGCCGAAACCCACGCCCACCGCCAGTCCCTCTGGGAAGTTGTGTAGCGTGATGGCGATAATGAGCAACCACACCCGTCGCATCGTCGAGGAGGGGCCTTCAATCCCCTTGATCAGGTGCGTGTGAGGTAGCACCCGGTCGAGCACCCCCAGGAAAAGTGCGCCGATGAAGATCCCAAGCACGGCCGGCCAGATGCCGCCCAGTTCGATGGCCGGCACGATCAGGCTGAAGGCAGTCGCCGCCAGCATCACGCCGGCGGCGAAGCCCAGCAGCGCGTCCAGCAAGCGGTCGGACACCTGCGAGGTGAACAACACCGGCAAAGCGCCCAGGCCGGTGGCGAAGCCCGTGATGACGGTGCCCACAATGCCCATCAGAATGCGATTGTCGCCGAACAGTTGGGTGAACAGTTGCTGCATAGCCTACGCCTCCTACGGTGCAGATTTCCCGTCGCCTGGCCAACTCAAGTATCACTGTAGTGGCACAGATTGTCAAGTCAATGTTCTATCCCACACAAGAGCCTGGTTGGAAATCCTAATTTGCCACTTCCGCACGAACGAGTACAATCGGGGGAGCGCAAGGAGTGATTTCTCATGCCCTGTCCAATCTCCAATCGCCAATCTCTCATCGCTGATTACGCATTACGCATTACGCATTACGCATCACGCATCACGCATTACGCATCACGCATCACGCATTACGCATTACTCCTTTTTCTTGCCGCCTGTGCTCGCCCCGACGACGCCTGGGAACGCCTGCGTGGGACCGGCACGTTGCGCGTGGGGATGGACGCCAGTTTCCCACCTTTTGAGGCCATCGTCGCCGATGGCACACTGGCCGGGTTCGACGTAGACCTGGCGCAGGAGTTGGGGCGGCGGCTGGAGGTCGAGGTCCAGTTCGTCGCCAACCTGCCTTACGATGGCCTCTACGATGCACTGGCAGTGGGCCGTGTGGATGCCGTCATCTCTGCCCTCGTCGTCAACCCCGCCCGCATGGCCGATTTCGCCTACTCGACCCCCTACTTTGACGCCGGGCAAGTGCTGGTCGTGCGTGCAGGGGAGGCCGGCATCGAGGAGATCGCCGACCTGAGTGGGCGTACCCTGGCGGTAGAGTTCGGCACACGGGGGGACATGGAGGCGCGGAGGTGGACGCGGGTGAGTACACCCGGGCGGAAGTTGCCTGGCCTGACCGTCGTGCTATATCAGACGGCGGCTGAGGCGCTGGCCGCGGTCACGGCCGGGAAGGCCGAGGTGGCGCTGGTGGACCACGTCTCGGCCCTGGCAGCGACCGCCCCGTCCAGCCTTTCGGGGTCAGGGGTGGGCAGCGGGCTGAGGATTGTGGGAAGCCCGCTCGTCGAGGAGCCTTACGCCGTCGCCGTGCGGCGGGAAAGCCGGCACCTGCTGCACGCGCTCAACGACGTGCTGGCGGAGATGGAGGCGGATGGGACGCTGGAGGCACTGACAGCCAAGTGGCTGGCGGGGGGTTGAAGGCCGGGCTCCCACGCCCGGCGAAGCCACTTGACACTCAGTCGGTTCATGCTACCATGCCTCCGGCGCGAAAGTGCCACGGGTGTACCCACCCGCTGACTATCCTATCATTGCAGCAGGAGGAAAGCGTGGACAAGGAACTCTTTCAGACCATGGCACAGAGCATCATTGACGGCGAGGTCGAGAGCGCAGAACGGCTGGCGCGACAGGCCGTCGAGCAGGGCGTGGACCCGCTCGAGGCCATCAACAAGGGATTCGTCGTCGGCGTAAACTACGTAGGTGAGCAATATGCGCAGGGCGAGATGTTCCTGCCCGACTTGGTGCTGGCCGGCGAAGCGATGAAGGCGGCTGTGGCCGTGCTCGAACCGGAGATGGCCAGGCGAGGGGCCGAGCGGAAGATGTTGGGCAAGGTGGTGCTAGGAACCGTGGCCGGCGACATCCACGAGATCGGCAAGACCCTGGTCGGGACCATGCTGTCGGCCAGCGGCTTCCAGGTGTACGACCTGGGCGTGGACGTGTCGCTGGACAGGTTCGTCGAAAAAGTGCGCGAGGTCAACGCCGACATCGTAGGGTTGAGCGCATTACTCACCACCACCATGGCCAAGCAGCGGGACGTCATTGAGGCGCTGGACGAGCTGGGGCTGCGCCCTAAGGTCAAGGTGATGATCGGGGGTGCGCCCGTCACCGCCAGTTGGGTTGACGAGATTGGAGCAGATGGCTACAGCGAAGATGCCATTGGAGCCGTCGCCGTGGCGAAGCGCCTCATGGGGCCTGCCCTGAGCCCGGCGAAGGGGCTGTGATCGGTAGGAGGGTTTCGCGATGATCAGACCCACACTTCAATTCCTCTCTTCAGAGACAGTGGACCGGGTGGTGCAGGAGGGGATCGAACTCCTGCAGGACCCTGGTGTGCGGGTGCACTCGCCGCGGGCGCTCAGCCTGCTGGGGGACCACGGTGTACAGGTGGACTTGCAGGCCAAGATCGCCCGCATCCCGGCGCAACTCGTGCGCCGGGCCGTAGAGACCGCCCCCAAGTCTTTCTACCTTTACGACGTCGACGGCCAGCCCGTGGTCCACTATGGCGGAGACGACGTCCAGTTCGACCCGGGCTCAACCGCGATCGAGTTCCTGGACTATGGGGCGACGACCTCGCGTGCCCCCGTCACCGCCGACTTTGTCCGCTACGTCCAACTGGCCGACGGACTGCCCGTGCTGGATGCCGTGAGCACCGCCATGGTCTGCTCCGACGTACCCCAGGCCATGGCGGACCTGTACCGGCTCTTCCTGGTGCTCCTCTACACCCGCAAGCCGGTGGTCACGGGCGCCTTCGCCGTAGAGACCTGGCACGTCATGAAGGACCTGTTGGTGGCAGTGGCCGGCAGCGAGGAGGCGCTGGCGGAGAAACCGACCGCCGTCTTCGACGTCTGCCCCTCGCCGCCGCTCCTGTGGTCAGAGATCACCTGTGAGAATTTGATGGACTGCGCCCAATATCGGCTCCCGGCGGAATTGGTGAGCATGCCGCTGACCGGCGCCACCGGCCCGGCCACGCTGTTGGGGGCCATCGTCCAGCACGCGGCGGAGTGCCTGAGTGGGATCACCATCCACCAACTGGTCAACCCGGGTGCCCCCATCGTGTGGGGCGGCTCTCCCGCCGCCTTCGACATGCGCACCGGCACGCCGCCGATGGGTGCCATCGAAACGGTCATGATTGACTGTGCCTATGCCCAGGTCGGCAAATCGCTGGGGCTGCCCACCCACGCTTACCTCGGGATGTCCGACGCCAAGATCGTGGATGCCCAATGTGGCTTTGAGAGTGGCATCAGTGCCACGCTCGGAGCGTTGGCCGGCATCAACATGATCAGCGGGCCGGGGATGCTCGACTTTGAGAGTTGCTTTAGCCTGGAGAAACTGGTCATTGACGCTGAGATTGTGGGGATGGCCAGGCGGCTCGTGGCGGGCATTGCCGAGCGGGAGACTCCGTTGGCGCTCGATCTGATCCGGCAGGTGGGGCACACCGGAAACTTTATGGCCACCCGCCACACCAAGAAATGGTTCCGCCAGGAACTCTTCATCCCCAGCCCGGTGGTAGATCGGGACTTTCGTGGCAACTGGGAGGAGAAGGGAGGCAAAGACGCCACCGAACGGGCCCACGAACGGGTCGAGGCGTTGCTCGCCGCCTACCGGCCGAAGGGGTTGCCGGCCGACGTGATCGGCCAATTGGAGTCTATTACGTTGCGCAGGGCGCAGGCGGCCGGGATGGACCGCTTGCCGCCGCGCTAATTCCGCCGCTGCTCATTAGTGCTCCAAGCCCCCGTCCCGGGGGCGGCGGGCATTCTAATGCTCCAAGCCCCCGTCCCGGGGGCGGGGGGTGGGGTGGGGCGCTCAGTTGACTTGTAGTGTTTGCTGTGCTAAAATCTTACTCATAGCCCCGAACGTTAACAAGTGTCAGATCGTTTTGTGTCCCAGAAAGGGGGTGGTACAAGGGAATCGGCTTGCTCTTGGTCGGATAGTCAGTCATACCTATCACAATTTTCAGGAGGAGGATAAGGTACAATGAGAACGTCAAAGGTGATTGCGTTGCTGTTGGCAGCCATCGTCCTGGTGAGCCTGGTCGCCGGCTGCAAACCCAAGCCAAAGGAACCCGAGGACATGTTGGATCAGGTGCTGGCCGCTGGCAAGTTGCGGGTCTCCAGTGACGCCAACTATGCCCCTCAGTCCTTCCTCGACGAGAACGGCAACTGGACCGGGTTCGACGTCGAGGTGGCCAAAGAGGTGGCCAAGCGGCTGGGAGTCGAAATGGAACTGATGGCCATTGACTGGGACATCATCACCGGTGGGTCCTGGAGCGCCCGCTGGGACGTGAGCATCGGCAGCATGACGGCTACCGAGGAGCGGAGTGCGATCCTGTGGTTCACCAACCCGTATTACTACACCCCGGCCGGTTTCGCGGTGCACGCCGATAACACCACATTCACCAAGGTCGAAGACCTGGCTGGCACCAAGATCGGCGTGGGCACCGAGACGACCTACGAGCGTTGGCTGAACAAGGACCTGACAATCGCCATCCCCGGCTATAAAGTCGTCTTTGCCGATTGGGAGGCGGGCGAGGTGCGCCCCTACAGTACTGACTCAGAGGCGATCCAGGACCTGGGGTTGGGCGACGGCGTCCGGCTGGACGCAGCGATGTCGGCCATCCCCACCTTGCAGGAAGCCATCAACCAGGGCCAGCCCCTCAAGTTGTTGGGTGCCCCCGCCTTCTACGAGCCGCTCTGCTTTGCGCTGGACAAGGGCCGTGGCCCCAGCGATAGCATGCTGGCCAAGTTCAACGAGATCCTGGCCGCCATGCATTCCGATGGCACGCTGACCAGGCTCTCCATGCAGTTCTATGGAGAGGACCTGACAAAGGCGCAGTAGCCGACCACCACGACGGCCAGGCACGTGTGAGCGCCCGCCCCCGGGACGGGGGCTCGGAGCACTCACTCGTGGCGGGTGCTCACAAGTACGTGTGGTAGAATTCGGGACGGGCGCAGGTGGCGCGCCAGCGAGCGCCCGTCCCGGACCCTGGTCTTCGGTCGGGTGTACCGATGTCCGACGGTCCCCCATCGGCCCCATCGGCACTCACCCGCATCAGGCGGGACGGGAGACCCAGGTTTCAGCCGGGGAAGCCTGCACGGGTGTACGCGGATGGTCCCCCATCCGCACCCGCACCTCGCTGTGGCCGGTCTAAGGGATGCGCTCATCCCCACCGAGCTACGGGGCGTCCATAGGAGCGATCATCATGAATCGTAGCTACGTCACCAGATTGGTTCTGGTTTGGGTTGCCATCTTTCTTCTGCTGGCGAGCCTCTTTCGATTGCTCGAGTTCGACCTGGCGTTTATGTCCCACTGGATGGGATTCTTGTTCCGGGGCATTGGCTACACGATCATCGTCTCGGCCATCTCTATCTTTTTCGCCGTCATCCTGGCACTCATCGGTGCACTGGCCCGGCTGTCCAGGAATCCCATCGCCAACGGTGTCTCTACCTTCTACGTCTCTTTCGTCCGCGGCACTCCACTCCTGGTACAAGTCTACATGATCTACCTGGGCCTGCCCCAGGTAGGCCAGAGCCTGGAGATGTTGGGTTTGAAGATGATGGGTACAGGTGCACCGGCCTGGGTGCCCGACCTGTTCGCCTGGTTGGCTGGCCTGTTCGTGTTGGACGCTATCCCTTCCGGCATCCTGGCGCTTTCGATCAACTATGGAGCCTACATGACCGAGACTTTCCGTGCCGGCATCCAGTCCATCCATCCGGGGCAGCGGGAGGCCGCGCTGGCGTTAGGGATGACGCCCGCTCAGTGTATGCGCCGCATCATCCTGCCCCAGGCCCTGCGCATCGTCATTCCGCCCGTGGGCAACGACTTTATCGCCATGCTCAAGGACTCCTCGCTCGTCTCTCTGATGGGCGTGATGGAGTTGACCTGGCGGGCCCAAAAAGTCGGGCGGCGTTACTTTCGTTCGCTGGAACTGCTGACCATCGCCGCCCTGTTCTACTGGATCATGACGATCGCGCTGCAGACTGTCCAGGGACGCCTTGAGGAGCGCCTGGGGCGCGGGAGGGAACGGTAATGGCCCCCATCATCAAGGTCAGAAATCTGCACAAGCGGTTCAAGGACCCCGCCCACCGGGGCGAGTGGCTGCACGTCATCCAGGGAGTGGACCTGGACCTCGAGCCGGGCCAGGTGGTGGTGATCATCGGCCGCTCGGGAGCGGGCAAGAGCACCCTGCTGCGCTGCCTGAACTTTCTGGAAGATCCTGACGAGGGGACGGTCGAGATTGACGGCGTGGAGATCCGCGTCGGGGAGCACAGCCGCGAGCGCAGCAGGCAAGTCATCGAGATCCGCATGAAGGCCGGCATGGTCTTCCAGTCCTTCAACCTCTTCCCGCACATGACGGCGCTGGAAAACGTGGTCGAGGGGCTGATCACGGCGAAAAAGTGGCCGCGGGAGAAGGCCATCGCCAAGGCCGAGGAGGAACTCAAATGGGTGGGGCTGCTGGACAAGCGGGACGAGTATCCCATCCGCCTCTCCGGTGGTCAGCAGCAGCGCATCGCCATCGCGCGCAGCCTGGCCATGGAACCCAAGATCATGCTCTTCGACGAGCCTACCTCGGCGCTGGACCCCGAATTGATCGGGGAGGTCGTGGAGGTGATGGAGCGGTTGGCGCGGGATGGTATGACGATGGTCGTGGTCAGCCACGAGATGCACTTTGTGCGCGACGTGGCCTCTCGCGTGATCTTTATGGACGACGGACTGTTCGTCGAGGATGCTCCACCTTCGGTGATGTTCACCAACCCCCAGGACGAGCGCACCCGCCAGTTCCTGACCCACATCCTGTAGCGCTATTGCTGCTCTGCGCTGCTGCTGCTCTGAGCCCCCGTCCCGGGGGCGATTAGCGCCACGCTACCCGCCAGGCGCACCAGCCGGGCCCCCAGCCGGGCCAGGATGAATGCTTGCTGCACGAGGAGCACGAGCGGCCACCAATCGAGTGGCAGATGTGCCATCAGTCCCCAGCGGAAGAGCGCGTGTACCAGCCCCAGCGCCAGGAGCGCCAACCCGTACAGCCCGGCCACCACGAGCAAGTGGCGGAAGATGAAACCTGCCGCGCCAGCGAAGGCGCGGACAATATTGCGTGTCCCTCTCACGACGGCGGTGGCGCGGGTGCATTCCATCAGCGCCGTCCACAGCACGGCGAGCAGAAGCAGCCCGGGGACGGCGATCCACACCAGCCACCCGGCGGCGGCGATGGCCGCCACGGCGGCAGTGAGGGCCGGCAGGAATAGCGCCAGAGACGCGACGAACTGCCCCACCCCCAGCAGCAGAAAAGCGCCGAACCAGTGCCAGCAGCCCCACAGAAAGCGGCGCCAGCGAAAACGCTGCGGAGCCTCGGCGTAGGTCAGCAGCACCCCGCCGCTCACGAAGGCCGTTGGCAGCCACGCCAGCAGGGGCAGTGCCGCTGCCGTCGCCAGCACCAGCATGCTCGCCTGTGCTCCTCCTTGCACAGGCAGAGTGGGCGTTGAGACTCCCTGGCCCAACATCCCGTCGGCGAGCGGTGAGAACAATGTCTCGATGACCAGCCAGGCATCCACGCCGTCGGCGGCCTGGCGGATGGCAGGCCGGTGGCCGAACCCGGCCGCCAGCCCCAGTGCTGGCAATGCGGCCAGCAACAGCGCGCTGGCCACGTTGACGGCGAACAGGACCAGCCACACCCACCGGTAACACACGACTCGGGCAAGCCCGCTGCGGAAAGCGTCCCAACTGTTCACACCCGGGTTACTCACCCGCCACCATCCCCCCCAGCGCCAGCAGGGCGTTCTGGAGATTGTATAGTAGCCGGGTGACCAGCGCCAGCCACGGCGAAACCTCCAGCGTTCGCGAAAGCCCGTTATCGGCCCAGCGCAGGTCCACCAGCACCTTCCGTTGCGGGTCCACCTCGGCGCTCCGCACCGGGGGCCGGTCGGGGTAACTCAGGGTCACCTCGGCCTGCGCTCCATCCCACGGCTCCAGCACGCTGCTCCCGTCGGTAAAGGTGACCAATACTTCGGTTGGGATGACCAGAGCCTGCCCTGAGGCGGCCTCCCGGCCTGTGGTCGAAGGGGCGCCCTGCCGCGCGACGGTGGCCTGGTGCTCGTCCACGCGGACCACCGTATAGTTCAGCGTACCGTCGCCGTAGACCAGCCCGTCGAAGAACCAGGCCAGGTCCTGGCCACATGTTTCCTCTGCTACAGTGCGAAAGTCTTCGGTGGTGGGGTGGGCGTACTGGTAGCGCTGGAAAAAGGCCCTCATTACCTCCAGCATCTTCTCCTCGCCCAGCGTGCGCTCCAACGTGCTCAAGGCGAGCGCCGGCTTGGAGTAGGCGGCGATGTCGTATTCCAGCCCCTGCCAGTCCCAGGCCCGCCCGTACATCGGCACGCGCGGGGCGGACATGTACTCGGCCCGCCGCAGGTCCAGGTAGCCCATGCGCAGGCCCCCGGCCTGCACCAGCGAAGTGTCGGGTCCATAGATTGCATCCATCGCCCGTACGGTCGAGTAGTCGGTGAACCCCTCGTCCAGCCAGGGCTCTTCGGCCTCGTTAAAGGCGACCATGGACTGCCACCACTGGTGGCCGACCTCGTGGACGACGACGACTTCGAGCATGCGCACGCCCCACAGCCGGGGTACTCCAACCGTGCCGGCAGTGACCAGCGTGGGGTACTCCATCCCGCCTGCCCCTTGCCCATCGTCGGGCACGTCTACGACGGTCAGGCGAGCGTAGGGGTAGGGGCCGTACCATTGGCCAAAGTGGCGTACCGCCGCCTCGGCGGCGTCCAGCGCCCGCTCGACCGTCCAGGCGTGCTCTGGCAGGACCAGGTACACGACCTCGACTGCTGCTCCGAGCCCCCGTCCCGGGGGCGCTACTGCTGCTCCGAGCCCCCGTCCCGGGGGCGCTATCCCATCTGCTCCCAGCCCCCGTCCCGGGGGCGTTATCCCGTCCACCTGGCGGCTGACCTCCTGGAAGTGGGGCGAAGCGGCCCAGGCAAAGTCAATCACGTTTTCCGCGCGATAACGCACCGTCTGGGTCCCATCGCCGTTGTCTACTTTTGAGAGGGGGAGGCCCGTCCCGCCCGTGACGTAGCCCGTGGGCAGCGTGATCGTCACGTCGTAGGTGCCAAAGTCGGCGTAGAACTCGGCGTTGGCGTGGAAAAGATGTGCGTTCCAGGCCCCCTGCTGCCAGACGCCCAGCTTGGGGAACCACTGCCCGACCATGAAAAAGTCGTCGGTGTAGCCGGTGCGGGCGACGACGCGCGGGAGTTGGGCCCGAAAGTCCAACACGACCTCAACGGACTCGCCCGGCGCAATGGGCTTGGGCAGCCCCGCGCGGGCCAGCGTCCCGTCTTCGATCTCCTCGAGTGCCAGGGGAGAACCGGTGTACTCACCGGCGCCGGCCAGGCGGATGTCCGTCACCTGAATCCAGCCGGGGTGCTCCGGGTCCCAGCCGAAGCTGCGGGAGCCGGCCGCGCCTTCGGTGAGAAAGATGCTGCTGGAGTCGCGGAAAGCGTTGAGGTAGAGGTGGAAGACCAGGTCGGGGATGGGATCGGCGGTGGTGTTGGTGTAGGTGACGACCTCGTGGGCGGTCAGCGTCTTGGTCTCGGCGTCGAGCGTGACGGCGATGGTGTAGGAGGCGATGGGGGTGGGGGGTGCGGCGTGGGCCTGGAGAGGAGGCAGGAGGCAAGCAGCAAGAAGCAGGATGCAGGAAGCAAGAGATAGGCGGGTTAGGACACGAGAGATGCGTGGTTGTGCGGTCATCTGACCGACTCGGCGAGCATGCGCCCTGACTTGCGGCATTTCTCCAGCGTCGCCTCGTTTGGCTTTCCGTACGATCCGACCGTTTCGCCCACCTTGGAACCCATCATGCCAAACAGTTCCTCGAGCACGCGGCGCACGGCCCCCCCGCCGCCGTGGGAGTAAAACAGCGCGTAGGGCTTGCCCTCCAGGCCCTGCGGGTTGGACTTTTTGGCGATGTACCAGTCGTCGAGGAAGACTTTCAGCGTGCCGGCGATGTAACTGAAATAATCCGGCGAGCCAAAGGCCACCGCGTCGAACGTGCGGTACTGCTCGACGTCCATCCGCGTCTCGTTCGTGTTGACCAGCGTCACCGCCGCGCCTGCGTCTTGCGCCCCGCCGGCGACGGCCCTGGCCATCTCGGCGGTGTTGCCGTACTCCTGCGAGTGATAAAGGACGAGTACTGAAGCCATGATATCCTCCTGTACGTTTCCAGTTCGACCAAGGGGGCACATCCATTCCGCGCACCACGCCGCACCCAGGTGCTCTTACGTGTGTGCTCACCCGCGATTATAGCATCTGACACAACAACAGGCAAAGGCAGTATGGGGGGGATTCGAAGCAGACCAGTGTCTTGTACGGGACGTCCCCGGGACGGGGACTGCGAGCGTCATGTTGTGATTCACGGCGTGAACACGCTCCACACGGCGCCGAAATGGGACAGGACGTAGATTGTGCCGTCCAGGGAGCGGATGAACGTGCCGCTGGTGTGCATCCCGGCCCCGCTATAACTCTGGCTCCACCCCTGGAATCCCGCCTCGGGCGCCAGTGCCCAGCCCAGTCCATCCCGCACCCCCTCGTTGGTGCGCCAGACCATGCCGAAGCCGCGCACGGGCTGATACAGGCCCGCAGGTGGCACGAGGGCCGGATCGCTTTCCGGGTCTCCCTCGCCGAAGGTGTCGGCGTAGGTCTCGTACTGGCCGTTGGCGTAGAGCACGTAGATCGTGCCGTTCCCCTGCAGCCAGAGCATAGTGCCGTCCTCAAACGGCTGGTAGGCCGCAGTGCCGGCCACCGTCCCATACGGGCAGTTGGCATACATCTGCTGGTCCTCCAACTCGGGCAACGGGTCTTCGGCACACTCGATGGTGACGTCCACGCGGGCCTCCGCAGAGCCGGCGCTGTTCCTCACCGTCAGGGTGATTTCGGTAACTCCCGGCCTCCCCGGCCCGCTCGGCGTGATGGTCACCGTGCCTCCAGCGGGGTCGAAAGGGTCCTGAACACACGTCAGTATCGCCTCGCGGGTGGCCCAGCATATAGAAGCCTCGCTACCGCCACCGGCCTGCCATGTCAGGAGAACGCTCTCTTCCTGGACGATGGCCGTACGGTCGGCGCTGAAGGAGAAGATGGTTGGAGCAGACGGCAGCGCGGCCTGAGGGGTAGGGGTAGCGCACCCGGTGCCGCATCCACCGGGGCACTCTCCCGGGCAGTAATACACTTCGTTTGCCGTGCAGGGTGGGGGAGTACACATGATCATGGGGGTGGGCGGGGCCTCGACGGTCACCGGCTCGGCCGTGGCGGGGGTGGCAGTGGAAGAGATTGCCGTCCCGCCAGGTTGCGGGGCATTGCAGGCCAGCACCGATAGTATCAGCACAAACATGGCAAGGGTTAGCGGCTTACGCATCGTCTTCCTCCTCGACGAGATGGTCCACAGTCACGGCCCCATTGTACCACGTTTCTGTTCACGTAGCGTCAAGAGAGCGTGAGAGATCGGCTAGAACCGTCAATGGGCTGGTCGCCTGTGATGGACTACGGATGTACTCATCCGCGATGTACTCATCCGCGATGTACCCATCCGCGATGTACTCATCCGCCGGATGTACTCATCCGCAATGTACGTCATCCGCACCATAATCGCCACCGGCTGACCGTGGTATTCCGCCCTGTCCATCGCCCGCCACCCCAGTCGCACGTAGAATGGTTCCTTGTCGCGCGTGAAGAGATACAGCCTGCCC
>DATKWP010000442.1:0-11263 GCA_035529535.1 Anaerolineae bacterium
AGCTGCATACCGGAGACAAAGTAACGCTGGAGGAACGGGTAGACGATGACGATCGGCAGAATGGCAAAGAAAATCATCGCCGCTTCTGCCCCATGCGGCGACACGTTCGGGAATAGCCCAGAAAAGCGAAACGCCGCGTACTCCGTGGCGAGTTGCTGGGTGGTCAGCATCGAATACAGGTAACTCTGCAGCGGCCACAACTTGACGTCGCGCAGGTACACGATCCCATCGAACCAGGCGTTCCAGTGGCGGACGATGGTGAAGAGCGAAATCGTCGCCAGCACCGGCTTCGATAGCGGCACCATCACCTTGAAGAGGATATTCAGGTGGTTGGCCCCATCCAGCATGGCCGACTCAACCAACTCGTAAGAAATGCCGCGGAAAAAGCGGACCACCAGGATCACGTTGAACGTGAGCAGCAAGAGCGGCACAATCAGCACGGCAAAGTTGTCAATCAGCCCCAGGTTCCGGTAACTCAGATAGCGGGGGATCAGGCCCACGTCGAAGAGGTTTGCCAGGATCATCACGGTCAAGAACACCCGGCGCCCCGGCAGGTGAATGCGCTCGACCGCAAAAGGATAGGCCGTCAAGATCGTCACCAGCAGGGTGCAAGGCACGGCGACCACCACCCGCAGAACGCCCATCAGCAGAGAACGGAGAAAAGGGTCTTTCGTCGCGACGGCTCCATAGTTGTCCAGGTTGAACCCGATGGGCCACAACCCCACCCGATTGGCCATCACGTCAGGACGGGCACTCAACGAGATGCACAATTCGTGGATAAAGGGCAACACACACGATAGCAGGATCAACCCCAGGACGACGTAAATGAAGGCATCCACCACCAGGTATTTGATGCTGCGCTCTCGTATCATGACACTCCCCTCGAGACTTGGACTAGAACATACGGTAGCCGCTCAGTTTGCCGGAGACCCAGTTGGCGGTCATGATCGCCACAAAGCCCACCACCGCCTTGACCACCCCAACTACCGTGGCGATCTCGAACTTAAAGTTGACCAGGCCCATGCGGTACACGTAGGTGTCCAGGATGTCGCCCGTCGAATAGACCGCCGGGTTGTACAGGACCAGCACCTGTTCAAAGCCGGCATCCAGGATGCCGCCCATGCCGATGGCGACCATGAAGACGAAGACCGGCAACACACCGGGCAGGACGATGCGCCACAGCCGTCCGCCGCGCCCGGCCCCATCCACGGCCGCCGCTTCCAAGAGTTCGGGGTTGATCTGCGTCAGGGCCGCCAGGTAGACCACCGCGCTCCAGCCAAACTCTTTCCACACGTCCGAAAAAACTAGCGTGTACGGGAATACCCTCTTATCGGCCAGGAACCTCACGGCCGGCAGCCCCACCGAGGCAAACATACCGTTGACGGCTCCGGTTGCCCCCAGCAGGGAGAGCGCCATGGTGCCAACGATGACCCAGGAGAAAAAGTGAGGGAACGTGGTCACGACCTGGGCAAACCGGCGGTAGAGAGGAAAGCGGACCTCGTAGAGGAGCAGGGCAAAAGCGAGCCCCGCCACTTCCTCCAACGTGATCTTGCCCAGCGCGATCACCACCGTGTTCCGGACCAGGTTGATCGTCTCGGGGCGGCGGAAAACCTCTTGAAAGTTTTTCCAGGCGACCCATTCGGAACCGCTCAGCCCTTTGACAGGATTATAGTCTACAAAGGCGATCCCGATCCCCCACAAAGGATATACGCGGAACAGGATCAACGCCGCTGCCGCCGGCAGGAGCAAGAGATACAACAACCAGTGTCGCTGCTGCGACTTCTGAGAGGAGGGTTCCGGCTCGGAGCGGGCGACGGACGACGAGCCCTGGGTGAATTGCTGTTTGACAAGTTCTTGTGCCATCTCACCATGCCCCTGCATAGAGGAAGCAGAAGAGCGGACCTGCGATAGGGAGGTGAGTTCAGGCAAGATGCCTGAACTCACCTCTACGTGCGGACTCTTACAGGTTGGCGGCGGCCCAGGCATTGACCTCCTGGGTGTACGCGTCGCCACCGCGGTCCTTCCACTCCTGGACGAAGGTGTCAAAGTCGTCCAGCGGACGGGCACCGGTGATGAACTCGAGCATGGCGGTGCTTTCCAGGTCGAGCAGGTCCGATTTGACAGCCGTGATCGCTTCCGTGTCTGCGCCCAGAAACGCGTTCGGGATGACCTCGGCGAGCGTGTCGTAGGCATAGTTGTAGTAGACCATGTCGTCCACTTTCGCCTTCAGGCCGAGGATGAACTTTTGGGCCATGTTGAGCGTGCTCTGATCCTGCTCCAGCCAGGTGGCCATGTCCCTAAAGATCTCCCCCTGCCAGTCGGGGTACGTGCCGCCGCGATAGCCCCACAGCAAGTCCTGCTGGTATAGCCACTCGCCGTCGGGCATCAGGCCGAGGACCACGTTGCAGTTCGCGTCGAGGTCCCACTCGTAGCCTCTGGCGAAACTGGCGCCCATGAAGGCTTCGCCGTACTGCTGGTACTCTTCCCAGTTGACGTGTATCTCGGTGCACCAGTTCAGGTGCTTGATCATGGCCTCGATCTTCTCCGGCTCCAGCCCGGCGCGGAACACCATGGCGTTGCCCTTCAGCTCCGTTCCGGCGCGGCCAGTGCGGCCGGTCGGGCCGGCCGGGTTCTGGATCACCGAGATTTTCGCCTCAGGGAAGGCGGCGTACAGGTCGGGCAGGAGCCCGTGGCCGATCCACCACGGCGCGTAGAAGATGGCCGTCTGACCCGCCATGACTGCATCGCCCGCCATGGACTCGTCCATGTTCACAAAGTCCGGGTTGATCAGCCCTTCCTGATACCACTGGTTCAGGACGGTCAGCCCGTCCTTGATGCCGGGATCAATGCTGCCGTAGCGCAACGTGCCGTCGTCCCCCTTCAGCCACCAGGTCGGGATCGAGCCGAAGGCGCCAAAGATCGGGTCCATGGCCATCTGCCAGGTGACCATGGCCACGCATGCGCCAATGGGGAACTCGCACAGACCCGCCTCTTTGATCGCCCTGGCCGCCGCCGTCACGTCGTCCACGCTGACCGGGGCCGCCAGTCCAACGGCATCCAGCCAGTCCTGGCGGATGAACGCCAGGTTATCGCTCCCGATGCCGTCTTCGAGATAGGCCACGCCGAAGATGCGCCCGTTGCGCTTGACGCCATTCCAGATGGACGAATCGGGATAGCCCTTGCGGTCTTTGACCAGGTCGGAAGCCGTGGCTTCGAAGACGTCGGTGATGTCCTCGACGGCGCCGATGTCAATAAACTGCCCCAGCCTGGGGTTACCAACCCGGAACGCATCCGGCAGAGTACCGGCGGCCAGGTCGTTGTTCAAGCGCGGGTAGTACTCGCTATTGGGAGCCTCCCAGGCGGCCACGTACTGTAGCCCCAACTGCTCGACGACCAGGTTATAGTCGGGGTTGTTCGTGGCAGAGTCGCCCTCAACCGGGTAGTTCAGGCCAGCACGGAACGGGACTTGGATCTCGATGGCTGGATCGTACTTTTCGAAGGGTGGATAGGTCGGGAACCAGTCCACCACGCACCCGTTGGCATCAGGCGTCGGCCCCACCGTGGGGACGGGCGCGGTGGTCGCTACAGGCGCCGTTGTGGGGGCCGGCGCAACGGTCGGCACTGCAGTCGGGGCCGCGGTAGGGGCGGGAGTCTTGGGGGCACAGCCGGCCAGGACTGCCGCCCCGGACGCGACTCCCACCAGCTTGAGGAAATCGCGGCGGGAAACTTGCTTGGGGAGATGTGTGTCTGACATGCCTTTCTTCTCCTTTCTTAATGCCAGAATATCACTTGGCTAGCCAATCTGTCTATATTATATATCATATATGATATTCTGTCAATCCCCTTTGTCACAATCGTTCACGCCGACCAACGCTTTCAGTCATATTCAGTCATTCACGACTCCCACCTCAACATGGGTTGTGCTATCACTGAGACGAAGGATCCTCCGCCCCAGACTGCACCACCTTCATATAATAGTCCCTGGATTGCCGGTTGTGTTGCGCCACCAAGGCGACGAGGTCTTTCCCACGACGTTGCCTGAGCAAGCGCAGCATTTCGTGATGTTCCGCCTGGGCTGTCAGGATGTCGGTGATGATCTCTTGGAGATAGTACCGCCGGATGCGTTTCCAGTAATTGAAAGCCCGCTTGGTGAAATCCAGCAATAACCCCATATTGGCCATCTCGGCCACTTTACAGTGAAAATCACCGTTCAGGTCTGACCAGCCATCAATGTCTCCATCTCGACAGGCCTGTTCCATCAGTTCCACGCTCTTCTCCAGTTCTGCCAGGTCACTGTCCTGTACCTTCTCGGCGGCAAACTGGAAAGCGATACTTTCTAACGCCTCCAGGATGGCAAAGATCTCCTCCACCATGTCAAGGGAGATGTTTGAGACAACCGTACCGGCATGCGGCACGATCTTGACCAGTCCCTCTGCCTGGAGTCGCTGCAAGGCAGACCGGATCGGGATGGCGCTTGTCCCAAATACGGTGGTCAGGCGGTCAATGACCAGCTTCTCTCCTGGTAGTACTTTGCACTGCAGGATCGCATCCTGCAGCGCTCTGTAGATATACTCCTCTTTGGTCTGAAAAGGCTTGACGGGCGCTATTCCTTCAAGCATGTGTGCTCGCATACTGCAGTCAAAGCAACTAGACTGCCGGTATACTTCTCCTTTCTTTCGTCACCGCACGACCTCCACATAATGCTCCACAATCCTGTCCAGTTTGCGGGTCACCTCAGCGGACAGATATCTTCAAAGGCCCCTGCCACGCCTCGAGCGGGCCCATACCACACGCTGCTGCCGAAGGTCGTGATGTACAGCATGTCCCGGTTGTAAGGATCGAGGATCGGCTGCTTGGCCCACTTGAAATTGTAGCCACCCAGGCGCTCCCAAGTCCGGCCTCTATCGTCCGAGCGGTAAACCGCGCCTTCGAAATTGGCCAGGAACACGGTCGCCGGGTTCGTGCGGTCAACGGCTACGCCGTACACGTGAGACGATTCGTCAAACACGTTCGTCCAACTCTGGCCGCCGTCCTCCGTCTTGTACAAGCCGCCGAAACGTTCCGCATCGTCAATGACCGTCGGCCAGCACGCCAGGTACAACCGTTCGGGATTCGATGGGTCGAAGGCCAGATCGTTAGGGAAATTCGCCCCCGCCGGCATCGGCACAGGCTCCCAGTACTCGGCGCCGTCGGCGGACTTGAAGACTGCCCCGCTGATCACCTGGCCGTTCTCCAGGCCGCGGCAGACCAGCAGGTAGAGCGAACCATCTGGGCGCAGGATGATCCTCCACGCATTCAGGCTGCTGGTGATGCCCTGGTTTTTCGCTTGCCAGGTGTGCCCATCGTCGGTGGACTTGAACACCCCCTTCCCCACGGCGGCGACGTACAGGGTCCTCCTTCCGACGGGTGACCACCGGTCAAGGATGATGTCGGTGGGCACACATTGCGCAGGCATACCGGCGTTGGATCGCTGCCAGGACGCCATACCGTCGTCAGACTTGCACACCCCTCCTTCGTAGCGATTGAAGTGGCCGGTCCTGAACATTTTCGGGCGCGGCATGTCGTGGCAATTGGACCAGGCTGACCACGCCCGGCCCCTGACATCGGGATCGAAGGCGATGGCGTAGCACGTGTTCGACCAGGACTGTGGCACGCCGCTGAGCGCGTGGCTCCAACTCTTTCCACCGTTGCGCGAATGGAACACCCCGACGTCGGTGCAGGCGAGCACCACGTGGTCTTTATCGAATGGATCGAAGCATATCGAGTAGATATTCGTCACGTCCAGGCCCCTGGTGGACACGGAGCCGTCCGGGTACACGTGGCAGTAGAGTTGCTCCCAGGTCGCGCCGCCGTTGATGGTACGATACGACGTGCCCCAGTCGGTCGCATAGCACACCTCGGGGTTCTCCGGGCTCACCCCCAGGCTGAAGGGAGCACCACCCCACTCGGTCGAGTAATCCTTTTCCACCCAGCCCAGCGTCCGGTTCCCAGGATTGGTCCTGCCTATCCTCAGGGCCCACTGCCACGAGTTCCCCTTGTCTGTGCTCTTGAAGATGCCAAAGGTTTCCACATCAGAGGATGTGGCCGGTTCGGCAGCGGCCACATATACCACGTTGGCATCGGCGGGGCAGGTGGCGATGCAGGTCAGGCGCCGGGTTTGGGTGGGCCGGAGGTCTGCGTCCAACCCCGTCGCCAACGGTTCCCACGTGTTTCCAAGGTCGGCAGAGCGATAGACTCCGGGGACGAACGCACCGTTCTCCCAGGCGGTGGGAGTGGTGATATAGAGCAGCGGCTTTTCAGTGGCCTGGTCGAGGCCACAGGCAAGATCGAACACCCCCGTATGCGAGGGTACCGCTACGCGTTCCACCCCCCGGATGTACTCATCCGCGCCATCCGCCAGGGTAAGCCTGTAGAGCCCGGTGTCCGCCAGGACGAGCAGCGTACGGTCCTGAGCCGGTGAGGTTGGGTCCATGTAAGACTTGATGAACCTGCTACCTTCCAATTGACCACATTCAGCCCAGCTTTCACCGTAGTCGGAGGAGAAGAACATCTTGAGCGCCCCGCAGTTGACGCCGATGAAGATGCGCTGCGAGTCGCCGGGGTCTACGCAGATCGCCTCCACCCGGCCGCCCGGCCAATTGTCGGTGGAGACGTAAGAATGATCGGCGTGGTCGCCCACGGTCTTTTCCCGGGCCACGGCAGCAGGGTTGGGAAACACCAGGCGCCATTTTTCGCCCGCGTCCTCCGACCGGTACAACCCGGTTGCCCCGGCATAGACCGTGTTGGCATTGGACGGATCAAATGCCAAGGCCCTGACCCACACCTTGAGATTGAACTGCCTCCAGGTCTTACCGCCATCCCGGGTGATGTACGAACCGGTCATGTCGCAGGCCACCAGCGCCGTGTCTGGGGCGCCTGGCTGGATCGTGGGGATGTACTGGGCGCCGCCCCCGCCAGGGCCGATGATACGCCAGCCATGCTTGCCAACACCTCTTTCCATCGCACGAGGCATGTGCGCATACGAGACCCCTGCCTGCTCCATTCCTGCTCCTCCAACTGCTGGCGTGAGAGTAGGGGGCGCGGGCGAAGCCGTCGGGGGCGGTTCGGTTGCCTTTCTTCCGCAGGCCACCAAAGAAGCACAGGCGGCCCCCCCACCCAACCTGATGAATTCCCGCCGGGAAAGTCTGTCACCACTCGGCTTGCTCATTTGTGGTCGGCTTGACGACAGGTTGCACATCATATATAATATATTATATACGATGGTGAGCGAATGTCAAATGGCAGAGATGCGGGTGATGAAGGAGACCGACCTGGACGCTGCCGACACCCTGCGCTCCCTGGCGGGTTGGCACCAAACCCAGCAAGATTGGCTACGCCTGCTTGCGCTCCAGCCGGATGGCTGTTTCGTGGCGGAACAGGAGGGCCAGGTCGTCGGCACAGTGACCACTACCTGCTATGGCGGCCGGCTGGCCTGGATCGGCATGCTGCTGGTGCACCCAGAGTGGCGTGGCCGGGGTATTGGCCGGGCGCTGATGCGGCATGCCCTGGATTACTTGCGCACGGAGGGGGTCGCCTGTGCGGGCCTGGATGCAACCCCGGCCGGGGAACCGCTCTATCTCAGCCTGGGCTTCCGGCCCGCCTGGACGCTGGCCCGCTGGGAAGCCGGCGCTCTGAAACGAACTCTCCTGCCGCCGTCGAACGCCCGCGTACAGCCGGTGCAAGAAACCCACTGGGAGACGATCATTGACCTGGAGGCATACGCCTTCGGGGTACCGCGCCCACGCCTGCTCCACGCCCTGGCGCAACAGAGTCAAGCGGTGAACGTGGCGACGGATGAATCCGGGCAGGTACGTGGCTTTGGCATGCGCCGCGCAGGAGCAAGCGCCCATTATCTGGGGCCAGTCATCGCCGTACGCCCAGAAGATGCCGCACCTCTGATCGCCTCCCTCCTCCAGGGGTTGGAAGGCCAGCCGGTCTGCTGGGACATCCCCGCTCCGAATCGCGCGGCGGTCGAGCTGGCCGCAGCATACGGGTTTACCTGCCAGCGTGGCCTGACCCGCATGGTTCTGGGCCGTCGTACTCGGCGCTCTTGTCCTCAACACCGGCCCGAGACACAGTTCGCGATCACCGGCTTTGCCACCGGATAAAAGCGACGCTCCCCATCCGGGGCTTATGGAGACTGCGCTCATGTTGGCTGACGTGCCCGAACTGATCCAGACCGAAGAACAACTGGACGAATTCATGACCCGCCCCAGCCCGACCTTGATCGAGTTCTTCCGCACCTTGCCTGGACCGCTGGTCGTGCTCGGCGCGGGCGGCAAGATGGGGCCGACCCTGGCAGTCCTGGCCAGGCGGGCAGCCACGGCGGCAGGAAGTCGCCTGGACGTGATCGCCGTCAGCCGCTTCAGCGACAACTGTGCGCGGACCTGGCTGGAAGCCCAGGGGGTGAGAACCATCGCCTGCGACTTGCTCGACGAGACCGCGGTTGCGAGCCTGCCCGATGCCCCCAACGTCGTCTACCTGGTTGGCACCAAGTTTGGCACCACGCAGCATCCCGCTCGTACCTGGGTCACCAACTCGCTGGTGCCGGCGTACGTGGCCCGGCGCTACCGGGGCGCTCGCATCGCCGCTCTTTCCACCGGCAACGTCTACCCGCTCACCCTGGTGCAGGGGGGCGGCTCGCGCGAGACGGACCCGCTCACGCCGCTGGGTGAGTATGCCAACGCCTGCGTGGCCCGCGAGCGCATCTTGGAGTATTTCTCAGAGCAACTCCATACGCCGGTGACCCTGCTGCGGCTGTACTATGCCCTCGATCTGCGCTACGGGGTGCTGGTTGACATCGCCACCCAGATCTATGGGGAGGAGCCTTTGGACGTGCGCATGGGCTACCTGAACTGCATCTGGCAGGGGGATGCCAACGAGATGATCTTGCGCGCCCTGGCTGTCGCCGCCGTTCCTGCCAGGGCGCTCAACCTGGCCTGGCCGGAGATCTTGTCCGTGCGGGAGGTTGGCAGGCAACTGGCCCGGCGGATGGGCAAGCCACTGACCATCGTCGGAGAAGAGGCTCCCACCGCCTACCTGTGCAGCACCGGCGAATTGAACCGCTTGCTCGGCACGCCCGCCACACCGCTGGAGGTCGTGCTGCGTTGGACGGCCCAGTGGGTCGAGCGCGGCGGGCGCACGTTAGAGAAACCCACCCATTTCGAGGTCCGCGATGGACGGTATTAGCGCGAGGGACTTGCCCCGCCATGAGTGAGTACCCCAATCCCCCCGCCTGGGTCAAACGAGCCCTGCTCTCCGGCCTGGTCATCCCGGCCCACCCTCTGGCCCTCACTCCCCGGCGCCGGTTGGACGAACGGTGCCAGAGCACGCTCACCCGCTACTACCACGCTGCCGGCGCGGGCGGCATCGCCGTGGGCGTCCACACCACCCAGTTTGAGATCCGCCAGCACGGGCTATTCCAGCCAGTGCTCGAACTGGCGCTGGAGACCATCGCTGCATCTGACCGCGCCTCCGGCCGCCAGACGGTGTGTATCGCCGGGCTGTGCGGCCCCACCCCCCAGGCGCTGGCCGAGGCCCGCTTTGCCCGCCAGGCCGGCTATCACGCCGGGCTGCTCTCCCTGGGAGCGTTGCGCCAGGCCACGGAAGAAGAACTGCTGAAGCATTGCCGGGCCATCGCCCGTGAGATCCCTCTGGTGGGGTTTTACTTCCAGCCTGCCGTTGGCGGACGGGTGTTGCCACTGTATTTTTGGCGATGCCTGGTCGAGATCCCCAACGTGCTCGCCATCAAGATCGCTCCTTTCAACCGCTACCAGACCCTGGACGTCATGCGTGCCGTGGCCGAGGCAGGCCGCGCCGGCGAGATCGCCGTCTACACCGGCAACGACGACCACATCCTGCTCGATCTGCTCACCCGGGTGGTCATTTCCACCTCCTCGGGGCCGGTGGCACTGCGCATCGTGGGCGGCCTGCTGGGCCAGTGGGCGGTGTGGACCCGGCGGGCGGTCGAGATGCTGGAGGAAGTCAAGCGCCTGTGGACGCAAGAGGCGGTGCCCGCCGAAATGCTCACACGGGCCGTGCAGTTGACCGAGGCCAACGCGGCCATATTCGACGCCGCCAACGGTTACGCCGGCTGCATCCCCGGCATCCACGAGGTGCTGCGCAGGCAGGGGTTACTCGAGTTCGCCGGCACACTCAATCCACAAGAGCGTCTCTCGCCAGGCCAGGCCGAGGAGATCGAACGTGCGATGAGGGCTTACCCTTTCTTGACGGATGATGAGTTTGTAAGAAACGGGTTGCAGGATTGGCTGAAGTGAGTAACATGGTGCGCAGGAGGCAGAAAATGGACTTGATTCGCATAGGAGAGCGTGAGGTTAGCCGGTTTATCCTGGGGAGTAATCCCTTCAGCGGTTTCTCACACCAGAGTCCCGACGTGGATATGCTGATGAAGCGCTACTATACGGTCGCCAAAATCAAGGAGACCCTGCGCGAGGCAGAATCGCTCGGCATCAACACGTGGATTGCGCGCACGGACTATCACATCATGCGCCTCTTTCTCGAATACCGCGATGAGGGGGGCAAGATCCAGTGGTTTGCCCAGACCTGTCCAGAGGTCGGTGACCACGAAACCTGCATCAACCGCGCAGCCTCTATGGGCGCAGTGGCCTGTCATATTCACGGTGGTGTCATGGACTTTCTGCTTGCCCAAAAGAGACTCGACGAGATTCCCAGAGCGGTTGACGTGATCCGCCAGAAAGGCATGCTCGCTGGTATCGCCGGCCACACCCCCGAAGTCTTTCAATGGGCGAAGGACCATCTGGACGTGGACTATTTCATGTGTTCCTATTACAACCCGACGCCCCGCGACAAGAACGCTGAACACGTGAGCGAGATGACAGAATGGTACCTGGAGGAAGATCGCACGGCCATGACCGCGTTGATCCAAACGCTTTCCAGGCCGGTGATTCACTACAAGGTCATGGCAGCGGGCCGCAACCAGCCCGCTGAAGCCCTGGCCTACGTGGCCAAGAGCATGCGCGCCGGAGATGCGGTCTGCGTCGGCGTGTTCACGCAGGACGCGCCCCGCATGCTCAGCCAAGACGTCCAATTGCTCGAGGAATCTATAGGACAAGGTTAAGGGGGAAGAGATGAAGCACTCAAAATCCTGGGCTCTGGCAATCATACTCTCGTTGGTACTGCTGGCTGGCTGCGTGCCCGGAGCGGCCCGGCCGTCGGCGGAGGCCGTGATGTACCGGCACGACGC
>DATKWP010000443.1:0-3095 GCA_035529535.1 Anaerolineae bacterium
GCCCTATCCACCGGATAGACCCTGGTGGGAGGTAGCGGCATTCTACTATGTGCAGCGGATGGGGGTGGACCCCGATGGATATCCTGACTTTAACGACGTCATCGCCCGGCCCATCTATGCGCGCTGGGAGCACGCTGGAACGGGCGAAGACGCTGTCTACGTCTCCTGGCATACGAATGGCCTGGACGGTACGAAGCGAGGCACCGAGACCTATGCCCACAACGGGGAGGGGCTCGATCGCACCGAAGGAAGCCTGGAACTGCGGAATGCCATCCATGCCGAGGTAGTGCAGGACATCCGCGCTGGTTGGGACCCCACCTGGACTGACCGGCTAACAAAAGAGAAGGATCTGGGGGAGTTGCGCCTGTTGTGGGACGAGGACCCAGCGGTGCGTATGCCGGGCACATTGATCGAACTCGCCTTCCACGACAATCCTGAGGACGCCGATGCGCTCAAGGAGCCTGCCTTCCAGATGCTGGCGGCCCGCGCTATCTACCAGGGCATCGTACACTACTTTGAGCGGCGGGGCGGGATTGACCTGGTCGAACTGCCGGAACCGCCCACCCATCTGAGAGTCCAGAACGCGGGTGGCGGGCAGGTGCGGGTCACGTGGCAGCCCTCCCCGACGGACGCAGTCGGCCTGGTAGGTAATCCGGCCACCGGTTACCGAGTCTACACCAGTACCGATGGGCTGGGGTGGTCGAATGGGTTCCCTGTGACGGCAACCACCGCCTGCACTGTCACCGGCTTAGCGCCAGGGCAACAGCTCTTCGTCCGGGTCACCGCCACCAACGATGGCGGCGAGTCCTTTCCTACCGAGACGCTGGGGGGCCGCGTAGGGGATGACGTCAGGATCCTGCTGGTCAATGGCTTCGACCGCCTGAACCGCACGATGCTGGTGACCGAAACCGACCGGGTGGAAGGCACAAACATGCGCATGTTGCTGGACCGCATGAACCGCTACGACTACGTGGTCCAGCACGGGGAGGCCATTTCCTATCCGTTCGATAGCAGCAGCAACGAGGCGGTGCGAGATGGGCGACTCCACCTGGACACCTATGCGCTGGTAGACTGGATGCTGGGGGAGGAGTCGGCCCCCGACCAGACGTTGGACGCCGTAGAACGGAACTTGCTGACAGACTTTCTGCAAGGTGATGGAGCACTGTTCCTGAGCGGCACGGAGGTGGGCTGGCACCTGGATCTCATGGGGGCCGACCCTGCTTTCTATCACGACGTCCTGCGCAGCGGTTATGCGGGCGACGATGCAGGGACTTATCAGGTTGCCCCGCTCGCCGGTTCCATTTTCGAGGGGCTGGCTCTATTCCGCTTCGATGCGCCCGGGATGTACGATGCCGACTACCCGGACCAGTTGGTGCCTGTGAATGGTTCCACGGCGGCGTTGGTCTATCAAGGCGGGGCTGGTGGAATGGCAGCGGTACAGTATGAGGATGGTTGCCAGCGGTTAGTCTATTTCGGCTTCCCGTTCGAGACGATCTGGCCGCAACAGCGGCCCCTGGTGATGGAACGGGTGCTGGGTTTTCTGGGCGAATGTTGGATGCAGCCCCGGCAGGTGGTGTTCCTGCCGTTGGTCATGCGTGCGAGACCCTAAAGGTGGCGATAGGAATCGCTTGCGAAACCTTTAGGGTCTTGGTGGGCGAGAGGGGGTTGCGATGCGTCGCGATAAATGGGCGGAAGAAACGGTCCCCAGCCGGCGGGTCAGACCGGACGGTGAAGTGGAAGAGGAATACACCCGGCCGAGCCTGGCGACGGTTCCTATCTTTGTCTGGGTGCTAGGCTTTGCCGTCGTGCTGCTGGTATTGAGTGTATGTGGCCTGTGGGCGTTGTACTTGCTGCGCGGGCAGGTGGCCTCCAGTGGTCCTACTCCCACACCCATCATCTGGACGCCCACGGCCAATCCGACGCCCCTGGTTGGCCCGACCCTCGCCCCTACTGAGATGAACGAGCCCACCCCCACCGTCTCATCTGGAATCGCCATCGGTCGCTACGTACGGGTGACCGGCACTGGTGGGTATGGACTCAGCCTGCGCTCAGGACCCGGCGAGGAAACCACCCGCGTGGACGTAGCATTGGATGGAGAGGTCTTGCTCGTCGTGGAGGGGCCGACGGTGGCCGGTGGTTCTGAGTGGTGGAAGATCCGTGACCCTGAGAACGAAGCGCGGGAGTGGTGGGCGATTGGGAATTTCCTCGAGCCGGTCGAGCACCCCTGAATGACAAATGAGCAAATGAGCAAATGAACAAAATGCCAGGCATCGTGCTGTCTTACGTTCAGGCTGAGGGCATGTTGGAGGCTCGCGGGGCAGGTCAGGATTCGGTGGCGGTGTCGCTGGACCTCGGCTTCACAACGACTCAAGTCTCCCTCGAGGCGGGGGGTGTCCGTTTGCCGGACGGCCAGATGTTGACCTGGCAGGGACTGGAGACGGTCCGTGGGTCGGAGCGTGGCTGCTTCGTGGTCGAGGACGGCACGCCGCGCAAGATTCAGGTCTTTTCCGAGGAGGCAAACCGGCTCTATAGCCTGATGCCTACCGAGGGGGCACCCACGATGTTGGTCTCCGGGATCCCGATGCATCGCATCAAGGGGATTGACCCACACCGTGACACCCTGCGCAAGATCGAGGCCATTGCCCCCGTGGTGGGACGAGTCCTGGACACGGCGGCCGGGCTGGGATATACTGCGATCGAGGCGGCCAGGACTGCGGAACACGTCATCACTATCGAGATCGAGCCGGCCGCGCTGGAAGTGGCGCGGCTCAACCCGTGGTCGCAGGCGCTCTTCGACAATCCCAGGATCACGCTTGTCTTGGGGGATACCGTCGAAGAGATCGAAGGATTTGAGGACGGGACGTTTGCGCGCATCATCCACGACCCGCCGGCGCTCAGCCTCGCCGGCGACCTCTACTCCGGTGCATTCTACCGGCAACTCTTGCGGGTGCTGCAGCGGGGCGGTCGCCTGTTTCACTACGTCGGCGACCTGGAGAGCAAATCGGGGCGCACCGTCGTCAAGGGTGTGATGCGCCGGTTGCAGGAAGCAGGCTTCTCGCGGGTCGTGCGTTGCCCCGGGGCATTTGGCCTGGTGG
>DATKWP010000444.1:0-6477 GCA_035529535.1 Anaerolineae bacterium
TTTGGGGCCATGGTACTTGGCTGGCCAGCACCTCTGATGGTCGCCCAGATCCTGTGGATCCACCTGATCTGCGACGGCCCGTCGGACATCGTGCTGGGCTTCGAGCCGAAGGAAGAAGGCATTATGGACGAAATGCCCAAGCCAATCCACGAACCGGTGCTGAATCGCCTTGGCCTGTCGTTGATCGGCGTGATCAGCATCACCAGCACGCTGGTAGCGCTGGTTTTCTTCGGCCACTATTATACCCTGCACCACAATCCGATCGAAGGCCGGAGCTATGCTTTTGCGAGCTTTGCGGTGAACTCGATGATCTATATCTTTGCCTATCGCAGCATGCGGCGTTCGATCTTCCACAGTGGCAGCCTGAGCCGGAACAAGCCGTTGGTCGTAGCGGTGCTGGCTGGCTTGTTACTGGCCATCGGTGCTTTCCTGGTGCCCCCGATCCGCAACCTGCTGGGCATCGTGCCCTTGAGCCTGCAACAGTGGGGAGTGGTCTTTGGTGTAGCGCTCTTGCTGATCGCCGTCGTTGAGATCGGCAAGCTGCTCAGCAGGCGCCTGCACAACCCACAGGTTGTTCGAATGCCTCCGGGCTAAACGCAGTCTGTACGTCTTGGCTTGAGGAAGGGAGGTATTGCGTCCGTGAGTACACAGGTGGACACATTCCGTGCGATTCGTCGCGTCCTATGGATCACCATGGGACTCAATCTCATCGCTATGTCGGTCAAACTGATCGTCGGCTATTGGACCGGTTCTCTGAGCCTGGTCGCCGACGGCTTGGACTCGGTCTTCGACTCTGCTTCCAACGTGATTGGGCTCGTGGGCATCTACCTGGCAGCCCGTCCGGCCGACAAGGAGCACCCATACGGCCACCGCAAGGCCGAGACGATGACGGCGCTGATCGTGGCAGGGCTGCTGTTTCTGACCACGTGGGAACTGATCAAAAGCGCTGTGGAGCGACTGCGCGACCCTGCGCTGATTCATGCGCAGGTCAACGTGTGGAGTTTCGGCGCGTTGTTCGTCAGCATCGTCGTTCACATGACCGTCGTATGGTATGAGGTGCGCGAGGGCCGCCGGTTGCACAGTGACTTCCTAGTGGCCGATGCTCAGCATACCCGCGCCGACATCTTCGTTTCCCTCTCGGTGGTCGGGGGGTTGGTCGCCGTGCGGTTGGGTTACCCGCTGGCCGACCCACTCCTGGCCCTGTTCATCGCGCTGGTGATTGCCAAGATCGGCATAGACATCATCCGCGAGAGTTCGTCTACGCTGATGGACCAGGTGGCGGTGTCGCCCGACCAGTTGGAGCAGGTCGCCAAACAAGTGCCGGGCGTCCTGTCATGTCACAGGGCACGCAGCCGGGGGCACGAGGGGGCCGTGTACGCTGACCTACACATCCAGGTGGATCCAGCGCTGAGCATTGACCAGGCCCACGCCATTGCCCACGAGGTGCAGTACCGCTTGCGTGAACGCCAGCCCGATATCCAGGACGTGACGATCCACGTGGAGCCGGCGGGGTCTGTGCCAGAAGAGCAGGACTTGGAGGAAATCGCCGTCCAATTGCGCCAGTTGGCCAGCGGTCTGAGGATAGATGTGCACGACGTGTGGGCCAGCGAGGTGGACGGAGCCTATTACCTGGACGTGCACCTGGAGGCAGATGGGGCGCTCCCTTTGAGCCAGGCGCATGCACTGGCCTCTTCACTAGAAGAACGAGCGTGTGCAGAGATTCCTCACCTGGCGGAGTTGGTCACCCATATCGAGCCTAAGGGGCAATGGGTCCGCGGGCGAGCGCCCGCCTCAGCGGATGCTGGCCTGGGAGAGCAGCAGGTGGTTCAGACGGTGCAACAGGTGGCCCGTGAGACGCTCGGCGGCGGAGATTGCAGCCAGGTTCAGGTACGCCATGACCACGAGGGGTGGAGCGTTTCCGTGAGTTGCCAGTTGCCCGGTGAGATGCCCCTCGCCGAAGCCCATCGGGTCAGCACCCGGCTAGAGACCCAGTTGCGGGAGAGTATCCCTGGGCTCGAACGGGTGATCATTCATACCGAGCCGGTCGGAGAAAGCGACTGAAGTCGCCGCCGGTGGAGTACACCGGACTACGAACGGTGGAGTACACCGGACTACGAACCTGGACCGGCGAGGGGTAGGGAGAAGGAAAAGGTCGCACCGCGTTTGTGTTCACTCTCCAACCAGATGCGGCCTCCATGTATCTCGACCAGCCGCTTGCTGATGGTCAGCCCCAGCCCAGTTCCCGTCGGCTCCTGCCCTGGCGAACCGTTGACCTGGCGGAATTCCTGGAAGATGATCTTTTGATCCTCCGGCTTGATCCCGATGCCGGTGTCCGCCACGGAGAAGCGGATCGTGCCCGGATCGGTCAGGCGACAAGAGACGGCGATGCGCCCTTCGGCAGGAGTGAACTTGTTGGCGTTGCTGAGCAGATTGAGCAATACCTGCTTGATCCGGAAGCGGTCGGCGGTGAGGGGGGGCAGGCCGTGGGCCTCTCGCACCGTCAGTTTCTGGCGCTTTTGCTCCATCAGCGGAGCGATGGCCGTCTGCACCTCCGCCAACAGGTTCGCTACTTCGAATGTCACCGGTTCCAGCGTCATATGTCCGGCCTCGATCTTGGAGAGATCGAGGATGTCGTTGATCAGAGCCAGCAGATGTTGTCCACTGGAGAGGATGTCCTCCGCGCACTTGATCTGCCTGGGGGCCATCTCTCCCACCATCCCTTGGATCAGCACCTCGGACAGGCCGATGACGGAGTTGAGTGGCGTGCGGAGTTCGTGGCTCATGGTGGCCAGGAATTTGTCCTTGAGCCGGTCCAGTTCCCGCAGGCGGGCATTGGCTTCTTCCAGCGCCTCGGCCCGCTCCTGCAACTCGATCCTGGCAATCTCTACTTTCTCGAACAACCGGGCGCGCTCGGTGATCACGGCCAGGTTACTGGCCAGTGTGCTGAGCAGCCGCTGATCGTCGGCTGTGAAGGCGTTCAGGTGAGGGCTCTCGACGTTGAGGACGCCGATGATCTGGGGGCCGGCGATGATCGGGACGCCTAGTTCGGAGCGGATGTCGGGCGATATCTCGACATAGCGAGAGTCCAGCCGCACATCGGACACGAGTACCGGTTTACCGTACTTGGCCACCCACCCTGTGATGCCTTCGCCTGGCCGGAGGTGCAAATTCTTGATGGCCTCGGGAGGGTAGCCAGCGCTGGCTTCTATGCGCAAGACGCCGCTCGCGGGGTCCAGCAGCATGACGGCGACGCGGGTATCGCCGTTTATAGCGCCGCTCGTGGCCTTCGCTGTACTCTGCGCCATCGCCGCAGCCAGCGCCTCGGCTGCTGCCTGTAACGTATCTTCCAGACGCACTCCCGAGGCGGCGGCCAGCCCCACGTTGTGGAGCAACTGAAGTTCGCGCACCCGGCGCTGGGTCTCCTCGAACAGCCGGGCGTGTTCCATGGCGATGGCCGCCTGGTAGGTCAACGTCTGCCCAGTCGCAATCTCTCCCTGGGTGAAGTAGCGAGGGCCTTCCCCCTCCCATACGGCGGCCAACCCCTCCGTGTAGCGGTGGGCCACGATGGGCAGGAACAGGGCGGAGTGCGCGCCGTGCGCTTCCAGGTTGGTGCGGTCGCGTGGGTCTAACTCTGGGTCGTCTACGTGAATCTGCACGGGACGGCTGTGGGCCAGCGCCTCGGCTGCGGCAGGGAACGCGCTCAGGAAGTACGTACGGCCCAGGTCGGGGCTGTGCCCTTCGCTGTTTTCTCTCGTGGGGGACCTGGCCATGGCCTCGGCCAGGATGGTGATGGTGTGGTTCTTCTCGTCGGGCCTGTAAATCTCGGCGCTGGTGCTATTCAACGCTTCGCGCAGGCTGCGGGCCATGTACGGTAGCATCTGGTCGAGGTCGAGCGTGGACGAGGTGGCGGCGGTGACGTTGTGGAGCAGGAGTGTCTCCTGCAAGTATGCCCGGGTTTGCTCGTACAGGCGGGAGTTGTCAATGGCCAGAGCGGCCTGGTGGGCGAAGGCCAGCGCCAATGGGGCGACCTGGTCATCGTAGGCGTCGGATTGGCAGGACGCCGCCGTCAGCACGCCAATGACACGGTCTTTGGAGATCAGCGGTAGGCCCAGCCATGAGCGCCCCGGCGAGAGTGCAAGGGGGGACCAGCCCCTACGCTCTCGCCCGTCGTGGTCGGCGAGTACGCCGGGCGCGAGTATGCCGGTTGCCTGTTCCTGGCCCTCCGAGGCTAGGCCCGCATCCGGGGCCGCATCTGGAAAGATGACCGGAGTGCGTTCGCATACCACGCGCTGCAACAGCGGCGCTGCTTCCAAGGGGAAGCCGTTCGAGGGGGGATGCTCCATCCCGCGACAGGTGGCGATCCAACATCGCCCGTCGTGCAGCAGGCTGATCGAAGCCGCGTCGTAAGGGACGATCCGCTGGAGTTCATCCAGGACGCGCTCCAGTAGTTTGTCGAGTTGGAGCGTCGTGCTCAACGCTTCCGCGGTCGTGAGCAGTGTGTGGGCCGCCTCACGCTCCCGCAAGAGGTCCTCTAGCGTCGTGGCTTCTATCTCCGTCAACATTACGATCCTGATCACGCAGCGCGTGGTCGGCGAGTACGCCGGGCGTGAGTACACCGGTATGCGTGGAACTGTCTCCTCAATATATAATTCAGAATCAGCATTGGCAGCGTTTCAGTTCCGTTACAACAGCGTTTCAGTTGCTTTCATTCCCGGATCACTACCAACGTGCCCAACTCCGCCCACTCGTACAACACAGCCCCTTCCTCCAGGCCGATCACGATGCAGCCGTAGGAAATCGGGCTGCCCAGGTAGCCTTCCCACAGGCGGGCTCCGCTGGAGAGCGTCGGCAACGCATGGATGCCGTTGGTGAAATCGGGTCCAGAACGGTAGATGCCGACAAAGTGCGGCATCCACAGGTCCCAACTGGAGGCATAGGCCTCCTCCTCCTTGCTCAAGACCTGGAAGGTGCCCGTGATGGTCGGCGAGGAGGCGATGCCGGTGGAGCACAGGAAGTCGTAGACCAGGGTTTCCCCTTCGTAGGCGTACAGGTGCTGGTCGGAGATGTCTACGACGATGTGCCGGTCGGTGATCAGTGGGAACGGAAAGAGCACGTCTATCGAGGGGATGATGATCTGCTGGCCGGGCTGTAATGCGCCCGGTTCTATACCTGGGTTGTTCTCGGTCAGCCACCAGACCGGGAAGCCGTGCGCGTGCGCCACCGACACCAGCGTATCGCCTGGCTGCACGATGTACGGATGTGGTGGATGGACGAGCGCTACCCTGGCCTGGTCTCCCCCGGCCTCGATGGCGGCCCGCACGGTAGCCAGCGTCCCCTCGACGTCGAGGGCGACCGCGTCGGCCAATTGGTGGGCCAGGTCATCCAGGTAGGCGCGCAAGGGCTCTGCCTGAACCGTCAGTACCAGGCGGGGAGCGCCTCCGTCCTGGGTCAACCCGCCTGGCTGCACGATGATCCACTGGGCCACTGCCTCCGTTTTCACTGCCCACGAACTACTGAAGCCGGTCAGCGGGTCGTCGGCGACCAGGGTGAACGGGTGCGAGAGGAGCGTTTCGGCCTGGGCCTGCGCCGGCCCGGGGTTGCCGATGGCCGGTTCCACCTGGCGGGTCAGCAGTTGCATCACCAGCCCCTCGCGGCCGGCGGCGATGGCGTGTGGAAGCGCCGCGACGGTCTCCGCCACGTCCAACTCGCGCCCTGCCTGGGCCGGTACGGGGATCACGCGATCTGGCTGGATGATCAGCGCGGCGTTGACCGGCGGCACGGCCACTTCCGGGGCCAGCGCTTCCAGGGCTGAGGCGGCCTGGGCCGGGTCAGGGAGTACGACCACTGGTGAGAGCGACAGACCGGCGACGAGCGCGCGCAGTTGGGCCGCGGTTTGCTGCTGGGGTGTCCCTGCGCGCCCCGCCTGGTAGGCCAGGCGCGCGGTCGCCGACGGGTCGAAGGAGAGACCCAGGTCGGCCCAGGAGTGGTTCCAGGAGCGGTCTCCATCGCGCAAGGTGAGCGGTAGCGCGGCCGGGTGGGGCAGTGCCGACTGGAGGGTCGCCGCCGCTTCGTCTGCGGTCAGCCCACCCAGGGCCACGCCGTAGACGCTGACGCCGGGGTAGATGCGGCCGGCGTAGCGCTGGCTGTAGGCCCGGCCCACCAGGCCCAGTCCCCCTGCGCCGATGCACAACCCGAGGGCCGCCAGCACTCCGGCCAAGACCACCCAACTGACGCGACGATCTCCCCCCCGTCTCTTGTTCATGCGTTATCTGTCTCGCTATGGATTGCCATGCTGTAACGCTGCCGTTCGCGAACCGAACTCTGGGGACGCAGACAAACGCAGATTTTCGCTGAATTTGATCTTCGGATCTGCGTTCGTGTGCGAAAATCTGCGTTCCCGGTTTTCGCGCTCAATACAGACATTGTAGGGTATTCTATCCCACATACCTTCACTGTCAAATCTGGCGCACTACTCCG
>DATKWP010000445.1:0-3543 GCA_035529535.1 Anaerolineae bacterium
AGCAGCACGACGGGCGGGAGATGGAGATCACCGTGGGTGAGGTGATCAAGATACAGGTCGAGCATGTCGTGCAGCACGTCAACGACATTCGGGCCATCCGGCAGGCCCACCACATTTGACAGGAGGTCTCGTATGAAGCAATTGCTGATGCTTGTCATAGCAGCCAGCCTGACGTTGGCCGCGTGCAATGGTATTCCAACCCCGGCCGCCACGGCCACACCGCTCCCACCGCCAGCCACGGCGACTCCGATCCCACCGACGGCCATCCCGACGCCCGGTTCGCCCTACGCGGACGTGGTGGTGGAGTACGAGCAGGGCCCCATTACGGGCGGCTTCTTGAGCGTAGGCTACCATCCGGAATACGTCATCGGTCCGCCCGACGCGGTAATCGACCCGTGCTGCACGGGGTTGCTGCCCCTGGGGACTGGCGGCTTTGTCACGGTCGAGTTCACCGACAACTCGATCGTCAACGGGCCGGGGCCTGACCTATCCATCACCGGCGACCCTCAGAACGACGAACACGTGCGGGTCGAGGTCAGTGCCGATGGAATGGACTGGAAAGACCTTGGTATCACGGAAGAGATGGCCCAATTAGACTTGCAGAACGTCGGCCTGCAGTTCGCCAGGTACGTCAGGATCACGGACGACGCCGTCGTCGAGGGGGACGGCAACAACTCAGCGGAGGTGGATGCAGTCGAGGCATTGCACTCTGGCCCACCTCAATAGCCGGGGTTGACTCATTCGGTCAAGGCCGGGTTGTCCCGGCACATTCTGTAACGAGGAGGGTAAGAAAATGAAGCAGCACGTCACAGTCGCAGGTGTGCTCCACATTGGGCTCGGCGTCCTGGGCCTTTTGGCCGCGGCCATCGTCCTCGTCAGCCTGACCGGAACCGGGATCCTCGTGGAGGATCGGCAGGTCATGACGATCCTGACCAGCGTGGGGTGCGGCGTGTCGGCGCTCCTGGTCGTCCTGTTCCTGCCCGGGATCATCGGCGGGATTGGGCTGCTCAAGTGGCAGCCCTGGGCCAGGATCCTGGTGATGGTCCTGGCCGTGCTGGACCTGTTCAACGTCCCGATCGGGACGGCGATTGGGGTCTACACGCTGTGGGTGCTCACGCAGGAGGAAACGGTGCAGTTGTTTGCACTAAGAGGTGGTCAACCCCAGTCGGGATGATCTTGACGACCTGGGGGTTGTGTGCCATGCTATCAACAGTTCTGTTTTGCACACAACTGTTGATAGAGAGGAGTCAAGGCGATGGACTTTGAGAAACTCGGCGCATTTTACCTGGGAAAAGAGTACGACGTCGCCAAGGGGAAACTGCTGGACCGCCTGGTGATGTACGACGCCCGGGACCTGACGACGCACGCGGTGTGCGTAGGGATGACGGGCAGCGGCAAGACCGGGCTGTGCACGGTGCTGCTCGAAGAAGCGGCGATTGACCACGTGCCCGCGATCGTCATTGACCCCAAGGGGGACATTACCAACCTGCTCCTGGGGTTCCCCCAACTCCGCCCAGAAGATTTTCGCCCCTGGATCAACGTGGACGACGCCCGGCGCAAGGGGATGAGCGAGGATGAGTTCGCCGCGCAGCAGGCGGAACTGTGGGGCAAGGGGCTGGCTGACTGGGGGCAGGATGGAAAGCGCATCCAGATGTTGCGTGAGGCGGCGGATTTCGTGATTTACACGCCCGGCAGCGAAGCGGGGGTCCCGGTGTCCATCCTGCAGTCTTTCGCCGCGCCCGCGCTCAGTTGGGATACCGACGCGGAACTCTTGCGCGAGCGCATCCAGGGGACGGTCAGCGCGATCCTGGGGCTGGTGGGCATCGAGGCCGATCCGATACGCTCCCGGGAGCACATCTTGCTTTCGAACTTGTTCGAGCACTTTTGGCGCCAGGGCCAGGACCTGGACCTGGCCAAGATCATCCTGGCGATCCAGAACCCACCCATGCGCCAACTGGGCGTGTTCGACGTAGATACCTTCTTCCCACAGAAGGAGCGCTTTGGACTGGCGATGAGCCTGAACAACATCATGGCGGCCCCAGGGTTCCAGACCTGGCTGCAGGGGCAGCCGCTGGACGTGGCCGGGTTATTGAGCACGCCCGACGGGAAGCCCCGCCACGCGATCATGTACATCGCTCACCTGAGTGACGCCGAGCGTATGTTTTTCGTGACCATGTTGTTGAACCAGGTCATCACCTGGATGCGCACGCAGCCGGGCACGACGAGCCTGCGCGCGCTGCTGTACATGGATGAAATCTTCGGCTTCTTTCCCCCCGTGGCGAATCCTCCCTCGAAGCAGCCCATGCTCACGCTGCTGAAGCAGGCGCGGGCCTTCGGGGTGGGGGTCGTGCTGACGACGCAGAACCCGGTTGACCTGGACTACAAGGGGCTGACCAACGCCGGGACGTGGCTGGTCGGCCGGCTGCAGACGGAGCAGGACAAGGCGCGGTTGCTGGATGGGCTCGAGAGCGCTTCGTCCACGGCAGGTCGCACGCTGAACCGGAACGAACTGAGCCGCCTGATTTCTGCGCTGGGGAATCGCATCTTCCTGCTGCACAACGTCCACGAGGAAGCGCCGGTGACCTTCCAGACGCGCTGGGCGCTGAGTTACCTGCGCGGGCCGCTGACCCGCACGCAGGTGCAGGAGTTGATGGAGGGCCGCCAGCCCGATGGGCCGGCGACCGCACCAACGGCCAGGGCCGGCGGACTGCCCGGCCAGCCGGTAGCCGTCACGCCCGGGTCGGCCGCGGCCACCTCACCTGCGTCGCTGCCGCCCGAGATTCAGCAGTTCTACCTGCCCGTGCGCAAGCCGGCCACGGCTGCTACAAGCGACGTCGAAAGCCGGGAAGGCGGGACGATCGAGGTGAAAGGCCGCCACCTGCTCTACGTGCCAGGCCTGCTAGGGCTGGGGCGCGTCCACTTTGTAGAGCAGCGCCGGAACGTGAGCGAGCGGGAGGATTTTGCGCTGCTGGGCCAACCGCCGGAAGGGGCAGGGGTGCGGGCGTGGGAACAGGCCCAGCCGCTGGACCTGACGGCGCGCGACCTGAGCGAACAACCCGAGCCGGATGCCTACTTCGACGAACTGCCCAAGTCGGTCACCCAGGCCCAGCAGTTCACTGCGCTGAAGAAGGACCTGGTAGCCCACCTGTACCGGACCAGCCGACTGACGTTGCTGTATAGCCCGGCGCTAAAGACGTATTCGCAGCCTGGGGAGAACGAACGAGACTTTATGATGCGAGTGCAGCAGGCTGCGCGTGAGCAGCGGGACGCCGAGGTGGACAAGACGAGCGGTCAATACGAAAAGCGGTTGGTCCAACTCAAGGAGCGCTTGCGCCGGGCAGAGGCGACGCTCGAGAGACAGCAAGCGGAGGTCGGGGCCCGCAAGCGAGAGACGGTGGTGGCGGTGGGAGAATCGGTGGTGGGGCTGTTCCTGGGGCGGCGCTCGACGCGGATGGCTTCGACGGCACTGAGCAAACAGCGCCAGGCCAGCCTGGCGAAGATGAAGGTGACGGAGGCCGGGGACACGGTCGAAGCGCTGCAACA
>DATKWP010000446.1:0-5769 GCA_035529535.1 Anaerolineae bacterium
CGAAGACGACCGCGTCGGGCCCCAGAGTCGCCTGCCAGATGTGCTGCTGGTATCCCCGCTCGCCGGGGTGATAGTCCTGCGCCGAGCAGAGCATATAATCTGGCGTCTTGTACGTAACCTTGTTCACCTCCCAGGAGCCGCTGGCCCGGTCGCACGCCTCTTCCATTTCGCCTGCGTGGCGTTCCCGGTTCCACATCTCCTCGGGCAGGTCAGCGGCGATGGCCTCGATGAGCGGTGGAAGCAGATACTGTTCCTGGGAGGCCAGGCTGACTGTTCCCAGCAGGCGCGGGTTCAGGGCACCCATGCCCCACATCAACCGGCCGATGCCGGCTGTGGGTTCCAGACGCCCCCCTGTGATCATGGGGGAATAGGTGCGCCCGTGGGTGGAGCCAAAGACGCCCTTGTATGAGTTGAGTGCCATGGTGAAGAACATCTTGTCCATGACGACTGAGGCCAGCTCGTAGACGTGGGGCGTTTCGGCCAGGTCAGCCAGGTGCGAAAGGGCCAGCAGGTCCTCCTCAAAGTAGCAGTTAGAGTCCCACTCGCGGAACCCACCGCTCCCCCGCTTGCGCAGCCAGGCGATGGCCAGCCGTTCCGCCTTCTCGCGGTGCCACTGGCCGGTCTGCCCGGCGTTGGTGAAGACCCGGTCGGGGTAGAACTGGCCGGCCAGGACCTCACAGGCGTGGAACAGGATCTGATGGTTCTCCGACCAGGTGCACATGGCGTCCTCTCCCGGCTCGTCCATCCAGTACTTGAAGTTGAGGACGCATTCCTCCAGCGGCTTCCTGAGTTCCGCGGGAAAGGACGGATTGCTCCAGTGCCGATGCATTACGCCCAGCAGGCCGACCAGGTAGAAATCGCTGCAATCCTTGCGCTGATTGATGCCCTCGATGGCCTCCATGAGCACTTGCGTTTTGATGTCGTGCCAGCGACCGACCGCCATCTTGGCGATCTCGGAGTAGATGCCAGTTTCCCTGCGGAACGCATCGTACAGCGCCTCTATGCGGCGCTCCGTGTAGGTGCCATAGGGCTGCTGAGAATAGCGGTTCTTGACTGTCCACAAGCCGACGCGGCGTGTGATGCGCATGTTGCCTTCATAGTACTCGTTGGGCTGTGGCATCAGGAGAACGTGGTAGTAACCTTCCTGCAGCTGGTAGGGGACGCCCACATTGGAGCAGTTGCCAGCGGCTCCCACTCGCAGCGATTCCGAGTAGATGCGGCCCTCCGGCGACTGGACGTGGGCCATCAAGTCAGCCGATGCAGTCATATCCTCCGGCCAGCGCACGGCGATGGGGTCATCATACACGTAGACTTCCTTTTCCAGGTATGCGGCTTCGAACACGTTTTCGAGCGTTTGGCGGCGGGCGACGGCCTCGATCAGCGTGGGTAAGAACACGCCAGTCTCCTCAGGTTCGTTGGGAAGACCGACGACCTGCAGCGCCATAGCGTAGGGGCACTCGCGCGCAGCCACCTCCTCAAAGCGCACCAGAACCTCGTTGTGCCCTTCCTGAAGGGTGGCCTGGAATGGGACACTGTGCGGAATCTGGTGATGAAAGTGCTCCTGGCGATGGACGTGCTGGCCGTTCAGCCAGACGTCGGCAGGGCCGTTGGTCGTCAGAACGAGCGTCACCTCTTGGGGGGCGGGACTGGCCACGCGGGTGTAGGCCCACGCCCGCAGATAGTGGCAGGTGTGGTAAAAAGCCGTGAGGTCAACCAAATGGTCGTCGCGGCAGCGGACGTAACGCCACGCCAACTCCGTGCCACCCAGCGTGAACTTGGCCAATTCCGCGGGAGGCTCGCTGATGCCCGACTCCTCCTCGTAGAAGTGGCGGGCGATCTGAAACTTATAGTCCTCCCCCTCGAAGCGATCTAAATCCAGGACGGGAGTGGCCTGAGGGCCAGCCACGATCCAGTTATGAACGTAACCGCTTTGAAGGTTATAGGCAGCGTAGTATACAGACATGCAAAAAACCTCCTGAGTAGATTGTTTCACTCCGAGTGCAAACACGGGCAAGCCTGCACGATGGTACGGCTTATCCCCAATGTGCTCTCAGCAGGTCAAAGTTTCGCCGGGAAAAAGCCCTGGCGATGACGATCACTCCCAGCAGCACCATGACGACCACAAAGATCGCAATCAGATAGGCAATGTCCTGGCGAGCGATTATGGGTACCAGGGGCGGTAACGCGACTACCGCTGCCCCTGTCACCGTGAAGAAGGGTACGAAGAACTCGGAAGCCGCAGCACCGATGATGGTACCGGCGACCGCCCCACAAGCCGTCAGCAGCGCATACTCCATCATGACCTGGATGACCACCTGCCGGAGACTCAATCCTATGGCGCGCAACACCGCCAGGCCGAACAAGCGTTCGCGGAGCGAGGCGTAACTGTAGAGCAACAGCCCCAGGCCCGCCATAGCCACGGCGGCCAGGAAACCCACGGAGAGAGTGCCAAAGACGCCCACCCGCTCTACCTTAGCCTGCTCCTCTGCAATCAGTGCATAGGCATCTCCCTGCCTGGTAGCCTCTATGCCCAGCGTAGTATAGGCGGCCTTGAAAACAGCCTGTCCGTCGCTGCCTTCCTGCATTCGCAGCCAGATGTGATGCTGAGGGGGAACGCCGATGGCGACAGAGAGATATTCCAAATTCCCGATGACTGTCATCCCTTCTTCTTCCTCGTAAACCGTCGGAAAGTATTTAAAAGTCCCGACCACCGTGAACAAGGAGTTGACTCTCAACCCTGAGCCCACCATCACTTTCAAGGGCATCTTGTCGCCGATTTGAACAGGATGCCGATCCAGGAATCGCCGCGAGACGAGGATGGCGTCAGGCAAGAGCGCCAATCGGTTCATCAGCGCGCCCAGAGACTCCTGCGCAAGATCCTGCCGGAACCATGCGACCGATGGGAAGTCAAGCCGATCAAGGGCCAGGAAGCGCCCGTTAACCTCATTTTCTGTAGTGAGATTGATCTCCACAGGGTAATCTCCCACCCTGGTAGCCGCCACGACCCCAGGCAGATCGAGGAACTCGTACGGAAGAGGGATCCAAAGCCCGCCGGCAGGTCCTGCGCTCTCCGTCGTTTCTGCCCCTGCCTGTACTCCACCCCGGGGGTAAGGCTCAAAGGCCAGGTCGGCTCCCACGCGGTAGTACATCCGATCCACCAACCACTGATCCAGGCTGGCCGCCATTGACAGCATGTAGACTCCCAATGCCAGAGAGATGGTGAGCAACAACAGCGGGTTGATGGTACCTAGGCTGTGTCGGCTTAGTTGGCGTAGCGTCAAGTACGGCGTGATCCAGGGGATCACACCGGCCAGGCCATCTAGCACGCGCATGACCAGGGGAAAGATGCGCAGAGCCGCCAGGGTGGCCACCAGGATGAACAGCCCTGGCACCAGAATGAGCAGCGGATCCTGATACAGGTCCTCTGGCCGGTCTTGCACCAACATGGCCAGCGTCCCCCGGTTGGACAGTTGGTGATAGGCATAGGCAGTGGGGAAGATCAGCAAGAGATCCAGGTAATACCGGTACCAGAAAGGCGCCCGCACTGGACGAGCTTGCTCCCGCTCCACATCAACCACGCTGTGACGAGCAGCCTGAGCAGCCGACCACAGTCGAGTGGTCAGGGTCATGCCCAGAGCCACCATGATCAGAGGCACGTCAACCCCCCGCAGGGAGACAGGCATGGGAGGGCGTGGTGTGAAAGCGAGAAAGCTAGACGCATACCCCATCAGCGACGCCAGCGCCATGCCAAAGCCGATGCCGAGGGGGCATCCGACGACGAACAGCAGCAGCTCTTCGATCAAGGTGAGCTCCAAGATGCCCCACAGGCTCGCCCCACGGCTGACCAGAACAGCCGTATCCCGCCACTGCCAGCGCGCGATAATGGCCGACGTCAAGATCAGAAAGCACAGCAGAAAGCCAAAAGCCGGCACATTGAAACTCAACAGCAGGGTGATCAGGGTCGTCTCCCGTCCCACGAATTCTCTGAGTGGATCGAGAGGGGGAGAATCGAGGCGAACGTCGGGTAGGTATTTGTTGACGACGGCCAGTCCCCGCTCGAATCCTTCAATATAACGATCAGCGTCGGCGGGATTGATCCTGCTCTCGTCCAGGACGATGTGCCAGTAGACCCCTCCGGTCTTGGAGGGGATTATGGGTTCAATGAAGGTGATATAATCCTGGTGACGAACCAGGAGCGTGTCCTTTAGCGCACTATCTGGATCGGCAAACCAGAACACGTCTGTAGGGTTGCTGGCTCGCCAGATGCCCCTCACGCGGATAGGAACGGCGGCACTATTCAGGGTCTTGCCGATTCTGAACTCGTCGCCGATGCGGATACCTGTTCTCTCGGCCAACCGGGTGTGCACCCACACATCGAGCGTATCGCCTGACACGCCATCGTCGAGAGGATCACCCTCGACTATCGCAAGATGGTCCACGACGTCAGCGATGTACGACAGGTCAATGGAGCCCAAGTAGGACTGCCCATCGCCAAACAGGCTTGACCCTTCTTGTGGCTGAAGCATCATGCCGCCGCTTTTCACCTGCACTCCCACGTACTTTACAGGCAAGCCCACCTCTGAAGCGAGCGTGCTGGCCACGTCGCCCGCTGCCTGATCCGTCGCTTCTAGCGTCATGGGTTGGCGGGCCGAGGGAAAAGTGTAGACGGTAGTCGAAAAGGCAGGGCGTCCAGTCATGCGGCTAAACTCTGCCAACTTCTGATTGAGAATGAGCTGCGCCGAGGCTTGAGAGAAGCAAGAGGCGTTGGAGACCAATCCCACCGACAGAACAATCCCCAGCAAGGCCAGCAGCGTGAGACCTGGGTGGCGCCATTGGCGCTTCAGGACAAAGCGA
This sequence comes from Anaerolineae bacterium, assembly GCA_035529535.1. Taxonomy (GTDB): domain Bacteria; phylum Chloroflexota; class Anaerolineae; order B4-G1; family B4-G1; genus DATKWP01. Next base: position 4,855 of record DATKWP010000446.1, read on the forward strand.
GCCAGCTCAAAGGGGCGAACCAGCGACCTTATCAGAAGAGAAGTGCAGCCGGTGCGCCCACGCCTGGCCGCCGGGCGAGATGGCTGCTTAGCGAAAGCGACTTCGACTTGCGCTGTGAGGGACCTCAGCGGTTCCTGCAATTGCCATATTCTCCTGGGGCGTGGCTCATGACGACGCGTCCTGGTAGCGGCACTCGTTCTGCACGACCCACATAAATAAACGCATCCGCCCCACGCCGGTACCTGCCGCGAGCGAGCCTGCCGTGGTCACCATCAAACCGCCGGTCGCGCCTGCCTTTCTGAAATCGTCAATCACACGCTGGCGGATCTCCTCCGGGCTGCCGTTACGCAGTAGGAGAGGAGGCATCTGCCCATGAATAATTGCATCGGGCATCTTCTCACGGATGAGGCCGGCGTCCACCTCCGGTCCATAGTTGACCTCGCGGATGCCCAGCTCAACCTGCTGGTCCAGCAGGTGGGCCATTGCGCTGTCAGAGTGCTGATAGCGACGGGCATCGCCAGGAGCCATCGCCTCCAGCACCCTTCCGAGCACCGGGAAGCAGTATTCGCGGTACAGCCCCGGACTGAACAGCGCACAGTTGTCGTCGGTGGTCCACCAGCCAGGCTGGTCGTTGCCGCTAAACTCGCGCAAGATGCGGTTGAACTCGACCATTTTCTCGGCCAGGACGTCGCGGAAACGAGCGATCAGGTCGGGGTAGTCGTACAACCACAGCAGGAGCGTGGTCGGATCAATCACCGAAGTCATGATCGTCGCCGGGCCACGGCTGCCCGTGCCCAGCATAGGCAGCGGTTTGCCTTCGGCCTTACGCCGCTCCCATTCCTCCAGGTATTCGTCGGGCAAGCTCCACGTGCGCAGGTCGGTTCTCTCGGCCTCGTCGAGAATCCTGGCAAACTC
>DATKWP010000447.1:0-3733 GCA_035529535.1 Anaerolineae bacterium
CGTCTATCTCTCCGATGAGTGGTATTTGCGGCTGGGCGAGGAAATCCCGCCCGCGGAAGCCTACGATGGACTGGACCTGCTGGAGAACGGAGTCGGGCTGGTGCGGGGATTTCTGGACAAATGGCCGGCCCTCCAGTCCGCAATCTCCAATCTCCAATCTCCAACTTCCAACCTCCAACTTCCAATTTCCGGTGTAACACTGGTGACCGGGGCACTGTTTGCGCCGCTGCTGCGACGGCTGACGGTGAACATGGCCGGCGTCGAGGTCGTGCCGGTGGCCAACCGTTTCTTCGGTGAGACGGTGACGGTGGCAGGGCTGCTGACCGGGCAGGACGTGGTGGCCCAGTTGCGGAAGCGGTACCTGGGTGGCTCGGTGGTGGTTCTGCCGGCGGCGATGTTCGGCGGGCCGGAAGGGCAGTCGCTGGACGGGATGCGGCCGCAGGGGATTGGAGAGGCCTTGGGCCGGCAGGTGGTGGTAGACCGCGGATGGGGAAATCGTCGCGCGGGCGCGCGATACGATGAGGATTGACTGGCGCCGGTGGGAGTAGTGAATGAGGGGAGGATAGGAGTCAACTCTATGGACAACGCAAAACTCGACGCTCTGGTCCAAGAGGCTACGGCGGCCTGTTACGACGAGGAAGAGGCGTTTTGGGCGCTGTTCTCTACCTTGCTCGGCCGGATCTCCTACCCGCTCGAGGCCAGGGTGGGAGGGGAGGCGGCGATGCTCGTCGGCCTGGACGAGCCAGGCAGCGACCTGCAAAAGGGTGTGATGGCCCGCATCCAGAAAGGCGGCCAGGAGTCCACCGTGGCCCTGGCCGGCGTGGAGGCGGTGAGCCCCGACCCGGCGAGCGCCGATTGGCTGGCGGCCTACCGGTACTGGCTCGGTAAGCGCGGCTGATGTGCGGCATCGTCGGCTACGTAGGGTTGCGCGATGCGACCCCCATCATCCTCGAAGGGTTGAAGCGGCTGGAGTACCGGGGCTACGACTCGGCCGGGCTGGCGGTCGTGCAAGCGAACGGCACGATCGGGGTGCGGCGCGAGGTCGGCAAACTGGCTGGCCTGGTGGAGTTGGTGGCCGCCGAGCCGATGAGTGGGCAGGTCGGTATCGGCCACACCCGCTGGGCCACCCACGGCGAGCCCAGCCGCCGCAACGCCCATCCCCACGTCGGCGTCACCGGCGAGGTCGCCGTTGTCCACAACGGCATCATCGAGAACTTTATGGCGCTGCGACAGGAACTGGAGGCCGAGGGACGGCGCTTCGCCTCGGAGACCGATTCCGAGGTGGTGGTGCACCTGGTGGAAGCGACCATGGCGGGCGGAGCCAGCCTGGAGGCGGCCGTGCGCCAGGCCCTGGGCCACGTCAAAGGAGCCAACGCCTTCGTGTTTCTCAGCAGCCGGGAGCCCGACCGGCTGGTGGCGGCGCGCATCGGGAACGCCGGCGGCGTCATCGTCGGGGTGGGGGAGGGGGAGATGTTCGTCGCCTCCGATATCCCGGCCATCCTGGAACATACCCGCCGCATGGTGTTCCTCGAAGACCGGCAGTTGGCGGTGGTGACGCGGGACGAAGTGCGGGTGACCCGGCTAGACGGTGAGTTGGTGAGGCCGCAGATCCACACGATTCCCTGGGACCCCGTAGCGGCGGTCAAGGAGCCGTACCGCCACTTTATGCAGAAGGAAATCTACGAGCAGGCCCGCTCGATCACCGACACTATCCGCGGGCGGGCCAAACTCGAAACCGGGCGGGTACGGCTGGAAAACCTCGAGTTGGCTCCCCGGGAGGCTCAGGCGCTAGAGAAGGTGGTCATCGTCGCCTGCGGCACCTCGGCCTACGCCGGGCAGGTAGGCAAGTTCATCCTCGAGGCGCTGGCGCGCGTGCCGGTCGAGGTGGATTACGGCTCCGAGTTCCGCTACCGTGACCCGATCCTCAATGGCAATACGGCTGTGCTGGCGATCACGCAGAGCGGTGAGACGGCGGACACGCTGGCGGCGATGGAGGAGGCGCGGACCAAAGGGGTGCGGCTGTGGGCCATCGTCAACGTCGTCGGCAGCCAGGCCATGCGCATCTCCGACGGCGCCATCCTGATGCATGCCGGCCCGGAGATCGGCGTGGCCTCGACCAAGGCGTTTACCGCCAGCCTGGTGGATCTCTACCTGCTGGGCGTCTACCTGGGGGAGTTGCGTGGCACGCTGGCCGGCTCGCGGCTGCGGGAGGCGGTGGACGTGCTGGCGCAGTTGCCTGACCTGGTGGGGCGTGTGCTGGAGCACGGCGACGAGTACGAGGCATTGGCGAACCGGTTCCACGACCGGGAGCATTTCCTGTACCTGGGGCGGGGCATCAATTACCCCATCGCGCTGGAGGGGGCGCTCAAACTGAAGGAAATCTCCTACATCCACGCCGAGGGCTACCCGGCCGGGGAGATGAAGCATGGCCCCATCGCGTTGATTGACGAGGCCATGCCGGTCGTCACCATCGCCGTGCATGACCACGTGTACGACAAGATGGTCAGCCAGGTCGAGCAGGTGAAAGCGCGAGGGGGCATCGTCGTCGCGCTGGCGACGGAGGGGGACACTGGGCTCGCCGCCAAGGCCGATCACGTGCTCTACGTCCCGCCGACGCCATACCTGCTCTCGCCGGTAGTCAACGTCGTGCCGCTGCAACTCCTGGCGTACCACATCGCGGTGCGCCGGGGCTGCGACGTGGACCAGCCGCGCAACCTGGCGAAGAGCGTGACTGTGGAGTAGGTGGTTACGGCAGTTCGAGGATCACCACGGTGCCGTAGTCGGTAGCCGTCTGCACGTCCAGTCTGCCCCCGATCATCGCCGCGCGCTCGCGCATACCGGCCAGCCCAAAGTGCCCCTGGGCCACGAAGCGGGCCAGGTCTACGCCATCTGCAATTCCTCGCCCATCGTCGGTCACCGTCAGGCGCAGCCGGTCGGGATACTGTGTCAGACGCACCGCGATCTCGGAGGCATCGGCGTGCTGGATGGCGTTGTGCAGCGCTTCCTGGGTGATGCGGAAGATGGCCAATGCGACGTCGTCAGGCAGGTCGTCTACCTGGGCTGCGATGTCAATGTGGATGGGTGCCGGGGAGCGCATATCCAATTCTGCCACCAGCGTCTTGAGCGCCGAGGCCAGGTCGCACTGCAAGAGCGGCGGGCGCAGGTCGTTGCAGATCGCACGCAGTGCATTCACCGTCTCGGCAGAACGGGCTGCCGGGTCCGTAAACGGCCCGCCGTTGGCCTCTACCTGGGCCTCCAGCGCCTTCAGGTCGCGCGTCACAGCGCACAGGTCTTGCAGCACGCCATCGTGCAGTTCCCGCGCCAGCCGCTCGCGCTCCGCCTCCCGTGCCGTCACCACCTGGCGGTAGAGCGCCCGCATCTCGGAGGCCGCTCGCCGCTCCTGTTCAGCATAATGGGTGGCTTCCAGCACGGCGGCGGCCTCGCGGGCTACGGCCGTCAGCCAGCGCAGGTCTTCGAGCGCGTACTGCATCTTGTTGCTGCGTCTGCCCAGCAACCACATCCCACGCAACTCAGCCCCGCGCATCAGCGGCACCCACACTTGCGTCCAGGCCAGGTCGGCCGGCCCCTGCTTGATCAACTCGCGCAGCCGGCCCCGCTCCGCCCTCTGTGCCTCCCCGCCCGAGGCTACCCAGCGCACCGCCGCGTGGTTGACGGGCAAGCGGAGGTTGTCCGTCCCGGCGGCGACCAATTGGTGCGCCTCTGGCAATAGCAG
>DATKWP010000448.1:0-3094 GCA_035529535.1 Anaerolineae bacterium
TGCCCCACGCCCAGCGCCTGGGCCGCGCGCGCGGAACCCTCCCCCAGCACGCGCCCCAAGCCTTCCCGCTTCCCGATGCGCTCCACCATTTGCACCAGCGCCTCCGCATTGCCAAAGCGCAGCTCGATCCCGTCCGTGTCCTGCGCCGTGATCAGTCCCCGCTCAAAGCAATCCATGGCCCAGGCGACCGTCGCGCCACACGAGATCGTATCCATGCCGTACATGTTGCACAGTTGGTTGGCGCGGGCGACCGCCGCCAGGTCCGAGACGCCGCAGTAGGAGCCCAGCGTGGCCAACGTCTCGTACTCCGGGCCGCCGTAGCGGGGGTCCACCGGGAACGGCCCCTCGGTCACCTCCACCACCCGCTTGCAGCGCACGATGCAGCCGAAGCAGGTGTCCCGCTCCTTGAGGATCGTGTCCCGCATCGCGTGGCCGCTGATCGCCTGCGCCCCCTCGAATGTGCCGCTGGACCAGTTGCGGGTGGGCAGGCCCCCGCCCCTGGACTGGGAATTGACGATCTCGGCCGTGCCCAACATTCCCAGCCCGTAGACGTCCGACTTTTCGAAATGGTCTACCCCCCACCTGGCGAGTTCCTTCAGCGCCTGCGGGTCGGCCACCTCGGGGCGGCCGTGCCCGCGCACGGCCACCGCCTTGAGGTTCTTGGCGGCCATCACCGTGCCCATGCCGGTGCGCCCGTTGGCCCGGTTCGCATAGTTGATCAGCGCGCCGAAGCGCACTCCCTGCTCACCGGCCGGGCCACACTGGAGAACATGGATGCGCCGGTCGTCCAGTTCCTCCCGGATCGTGTCCTCCACGTCGGCGGTGAACCGCCCCCACAGGTGCGCCGCGTCCCGCAGTTCCGCCTCCCCGTCGTGCACCCACAGGTAGACGGGCTGCTCCGCCCGCCCGTGGACCACGATGCCGTCGAACCCGGCGGCCTTGAGTTCGGCCGGCCAAAAGCCCCCTGCCTGCGAGTCACCGATGAGGTTAGTGACGGGCGACCTGGCTGTGGCGCACACGCGCGATTGGCCCGAGATAGGCGCGCCGGTGAGGACACCCACCATCAGGCTGAGCGTGTTCTCCGGCCCCAGCGGGTCAACTCCAGGCGGGGTATGCTTGAGCAGATAATACGTCCCCATCGCGCTCCCGCCCATGTACTTGCGGTAGAAGGCCTCCGCCGGCTCCTCCACCTCCACCTTCCCTGTCCCTAGATCCACGTGCAAGACCCTGCCGCAATACCCGTACGCCATACCACACCTCCTTGCGCATTACGTGTTTCGTGTTTCGTGTTCCGTATTACATCCCCACGCACCACGCACCACGGAACACGCATTACGGATTACGGATTACGCATTACGAATTACGGATTACGAATTACGCATTCTTTGACCGCTTCCTCGAACACGTTCAACGTCTCCGCCACGTCCTGTTCGCTGTGGCTGTAGCACAGGAACCAGGGCTCCCGTCTATCGCAGTCGGGCATCACCCCGCGTTCGACCAGCGCCATCACCAGCCGCTCGTACAAGCGCGCGTCCCCCTCGGCGTGACTTCTGAAATCGGTAGGCTCTGCGTCCGTCCCCAGGGTGAAACTGAACATGGGCGGCAGGCCCGCCACGTAGTGGGGGATGCTGGCCCGGCCGAGGATCTCGTGGATGCCGTCCATCAACTGCCGGCCGCGCTGGAAAATCGTCTCGATGATCGGCTGGGTCTCCAGGATCTCCAGCGTGGCCGCCGCGGCCGCCGTCCCGACGGTGTTGCCGGTGTACGTCCCGCCGTGCGCCACCGCGCCCGGTTCCACGACCTCGAGCACCTGCCGTTTGCCGCAGATGGCGGCGATGGGGAAACCGTTGGCCATGGCCTTGGCGTAGGTGACCAGGTCGGCCTTGACGCCAAAGTACTCTTGCGCCCCGCCCCGCGCGATACGAAAGCCCGTCTTCACCTCGTCAAAGATTAGCACGATGCCGTAGCGATCGCACAGTTCCCGCATCTTCTTCAGCCAGCCGGGCCGCGGCAGAATGCCGGCGCAATTGCCCATCACCGGCTCGACCATGATCGCCGCCAGTTCGTGCCAGCGCGCCTCGACCGTCCTCTCCAGCATCTCTTCGTCGTTGTAGGGCAGGTTGATCACGTAGTGGCGGATGCCCTCCGGAATGCCGGAACTGATCTGCATGTTGATCGGGTTGCGGCGCGAGCCCAAGCCCCCCGCGATCGCCGAGGCGGTGCTGAACAGCACGTAATCGTGCATGCCGTGATACTGGCCCTCGAACTTGATGAAGCGCTCCCGGCCGGTGTAGGCGCGCGCAAAGCGCAGCGAGTGCATGGTCGCCTCGGTGCCGCTGTTGGCCAACCGCACCATCTCCACGCCCGTCATGCGGATGATCTGCTCCGCCACCTGCATCTCCAACGGCGTCATCCAGGCAAAGGTCGTGCCGTCCCGGATCGCCTCTGCCACCCGATCGGCGACCGGCGCGTAGCCGTGGCCCAGGATCACCGGGCCGAAGCCCAGCCGGTAGTCAATGTACCGGTTGCCGTCGGCGTCCCAGATGTGGGATCCCTCACCTCGGGTGATGACAAACGTGTTCTCTCCCCAGTAGCGAAAGTTGGAGTTGACGCCATAAGGGAAGAGTTGCTTGGCCCGCTCGTACATGGCCCTGGTCTTGCTCAGACTGCGTGTCACGATGACCTCCTTGGGGTCTCCAGCCTCCCAGGTTGGAGCCAGAAGATATTATACCGGTTTACGCTGTTGTGTACAGTTAAACCTAATACCTTCCAGGCAAGCAAGTGTCCCGGTTCGTATGCGCACTTGCAAATTCTGGCTCTCTGGGATTTCGCGGGGTAACAGTCCAGTTCGCAGCGTTTTGCCGCCACATCTTGGGTAAGATCACCGCAGAATGGCCAGATATGGCGTCGAACAAGTGTTCACCCCGCAAAGTCCCAAAGACCCCAAATTCTGACAAATCAGTCTCGTAACCAGGTACATCTCGTCTGCCGGGGGCCGCCCGGCGATTAAGTCGCCGGGCTACGGAGCAGCGGGCGCTGAAGACGCCCTTCAAAGCCCGGTTCACCGGGCGCTGTTCCGTAGCCGGGGCACTTT
>DATKWP010000449.1:0-4654 GCA_035529535.1 Anaerolineae bacterium
CCCCGCACGGTCGAGGTCGGCCACCACGAACGCATCCACCTGTACACGTACTCCGAAGTCGAGGCAGTGGAGGGAGAGATCGGCGACTTCCGCGTGCGCATCCGCCGCCACGCCGCTTACGTGGACTGGGACAGGTGTACCGGCTGTGGAGCCTGCCAGGAGAAATGCCCGCGCAAGGTGGTTGCCGATTTCGAGCGCGGCCTGGGCACCCGCAAAGCGATCTACACCCTTTCCCCCCAGGCGGTGCCCAACAAGCCGGTCATTGACCGGGAGCAGTGCATCTTTTTCCAGCGGGGCAAGTGTCGCGCCTGTGAGCGGTTCTGCCCGACGGGTGCGATCTCCTTCGACCAGCAGGACACGGTCGTCGAGGAACGGGTCGGCGCGATCGTGCTGGCCACCGGCTACGACCTGTACGAGTTGTCCCGCATGCCGGAGTACGGCGCAGGCCGTGTGCCGGACGTGATTGACGCACTGGCCTTCGAGCGGCTGCTCTCCTCCTCCGGCCCGACCGCCGGCCAGGTCTACCGCCCCTCGGACGGCCAGGTCCCGCGCGAGGTCGTCTTCGTCCAGTGTGCCGGTTCCCGTGCCCCCGAAGTGCACATGCCCTACTGTTCCAAGATCTGTTGCATGTACACCGCCAAGCAGGCCATCCTCTACCGTCACCGCGTCCACGATGGGCAGGCGTACGTCTTCTACATTGACATCCGCGCCGCCGGCAAGCGCTACGACGAGTTCACCCAGCGGGCGATGGAGGACGAAGACGTAGTCTATCTGCGCGGCAAGGTCTCCCGCGTCTTCCGCCAGGACGGCAAGGTGATGGTGTGGGGGTCCGACACGCTCAGCGGGCAGCAGGTGCAGATCGCCGCCGACCTGGTCGTGCTGGCCCCGGCCATGCTGGCGCGCCCCGCCACGCAGCAGTTGGCTCACCTGCTGGGGTTGCCGGTAGATGAGCACGGCTGGTTGGTGCCGCTCGACGCGAACACGCACCCGGTGGAGACCGTCCGTCCAGGCGTCTTTCTGGCTGGCACTGGGGGGGGGCCGATGGACATCCCCGAGACGGTCGCCCACGCCAGCGGTGCGGCGGCCCAGGTGCTCAAACGTTTTGCTCAGTGGCAGGCAAGACCTGGCAGGTTTCCCAAACCTGCCAGGTCTGTCGAGGGGAGGGAGTAGGATGGCCCGCGTCGGCGTCTTCGTCTGCCATTGTGGGCTCAACATCGCCAGCACCGTGGACGTGCCGCGGGTGGTCGAGGCGTTGCGCGAGTACCCGGGCGTGGCTTTCGCCGCCGACTACAAGTACATGTGCTCCGACCCGGGCCAGATGCTCATCCGGTTGGCCATCGCGGAGCACGACCTGGACGGGGTCGTCGTCGCTGCCTGCACCCCGGCGATGCACGAGTCCACCTTCCGCAAGGCGGCCGCCGCGGCCGGGCTGAACCCCTACCGGGTAGAGATCGCCAACATCCGCGAGCAGGTGGCCTGGCCGCACCAGGGTGTGCCGGAGGAGGCCACCCGCAAGGCCATTGAGACGGTGCGCACCATCGTGGAAAAGGTGCGCTACGATCTGCCCCTGGTGCCGCTGACGTTACCGATTGTCAAGCGGGCGTTGGTGGTGGGCGGCGGCATCGCCGGCCTCACCGCGGCGCTCGACATCGCCGACGCCGGCTATCCGGTGTTGCTCGTCGAGCGGGCGGAGCGGCTGGGTGGCAAAATGGCGCAACTCTCCCCCCTCTACCTCAATTTCGATTCCAGCCAGGCCCTGCTGGAGGAACGCACTGCGGCCGTCAGTCACCATCCCTTGATCCAGGTATTGACGAACGCACAGGTGGTCGGGTTTGGGGGCTACATCGGGAATTTTACGGTAGAGGTGGAAGGGGGCAGGGATCAGGGATCAGGGCCCTGTCATTCCGAGCGAATATGGATGTACTCATCCACGGAATCTCCTGCTCACTACGACGTAGGCGCGGTCGTCCTGGCGACCGGCTTCGACCTCTACGCGCCCGAGAACTTGCCCGAGTATGGGGGCGGGCAGTATCCCGACGTCGTGAGTAGCCTCGAATTCGAATATATGCTCAAAGAAGGAGAGATCCGCCGGCCCTCGGATGGCCGCGTGCCCCGGGAGGTCGTGTGGGTGCAGTGCGCCGGGTCCCGCGATCCCAACCTCCATCGGCCCTACTGTTCCAAAATCTGCTGTATGGTCGTCGCCAAGCAGGCCACAGCCTACCGCCGGACGGTGCCACAAGGCCAGGCCTACGTCTTCTACATTGACATCCGCTCTCAGGGCCGCGGGTACGACGAGTTCGTCCAGCGCGCGATGGAAGAGTTCGGCGTCTTCTATCTGCGCGGCAAGGTCTCCAGGATCATCCAGCGCGACGCGCGGTTGGAGGTGTGGGGGGCCGACGTGTTGAGCGGCAAGTCGGTGCGCGTGCCGGCCGACCTGGTGGTGCTGGCGTTGGCAGCCGTGCCGGGCGCCGGGAGCGCTGTGCTGGCCCGCCTGATGCGCGTCGCGACCGACGAGAGCGGTTTCTTCGCCGAGGCTCACCCCAAACTGCGCCCGGTGGAGAGCCTCACGGCGGGCATCTACCTGGCCGGCGCAGCCCAGTTTCCCAAGGACGTCCCGGAGACGGTGGCGCAGGCTTCGGGTGCGGCGGCCAAGGTGCTGCAGCTATTCGCCCAGCGGGAGATGGTGGCCGAGCCGGCCATCGCCAGCGTGGACGAGCGGCTGTGCGTGGGCTGCGGGCTCTGTGTGCCGGCCTGCCCTTACGAGGCGCGTGCGCTCCACTCCTGGAGGAAACTGGCGACGGTCAATCCGGCCCTCTGCCAGGGTTGCGGGGCCTGTGCCGCCGTCTGCCGCAACAAGGCGAGCAGAGTGCGGAATATGACCACCGGGCAGGTGCTGGCGATGATGGAAGCCGTACTGCCGTAATGACCGAATGAGCCAATGACAAATGAACAAATGGCAAATCCCAAATCGCAAATCCGCAATCCGCAATCCGCAATCCGCAATCCGCAATCTCCATGACCAAATCCAGGGTTCTCATCGTTGGTAGCGGGCTGGCGGGGATGACGGCGGCCCATTACCTGGCCGAGTGGGGGGCGTACGCAGTTCTGGCCGATAGCGCTTCCCACATCGGTGGGGCTTTCCTGTTGCTCGACCACACCTTCACCACCGATTTCTGCGGCCTGTGTCTCGCGCTCCCACGCCAGCCCTCCTATTGCCCGACGCTCGCCAGCGAGTTGCATCCCCACATCACGCCCCTGACCTGCACCACGTTGGCGGCGCTGGAGGGGGAAGCGGGGCATTTCGTCGCCACGCTGCGCCTTGCCCCGCGTTACGTGGACCCCGACCGCTGTGACAACTGTGGGGCCTGCGCCGCCGCCTGCCCGGCCACGCGGCTCCACCCTTACGACGGCAACCTGGCTCTCCAGCAAGCCATCTATCCGCCCCCTCCCCGCGCGGTGCCCTTCGCCTACGCCCTCGACCCCCAGGCCTGCACGCGCTGTAGGGCCTGTGTGGACGCCTGCCCGCGCGGAGCGATTGACCTGGACGCAGCATCGCGCGAGGAGCGGATCGAGGTTGGGGCGGTGCTCCTGGCCCCGGGCTTCGCACCCTTCGACGCCGCCCGCGCTGGCGAGTTCGGCTGGGGCCGCTGCGCCAACGTGGTCACCAACCTGCAGTTCGAGCGCATGCTTAACCGCTCCGGTCCGACCGGTGGCCGCGTCCAGCGCCCCTCCGATGGGCAGGTCCCTCGCCGCATCGCCTTCATCCACTGCGTCGGCTCCCGCAACGCCGCCCTGGGCCGCCCCTATTGCTCCACCTCCTGCTGTATGATCACCGCCAGGCAGGTGGGGCTCGTGAAGGAACTCGCGCCGGAGGCGGAGGTGACCGTCTATACGATGGACGTGCGGACGGCGGGCAAGGGGTACGAGGAGTATTTCCAGCGCGTGGCCACCCTGCCGGGGGTTGCCTACCGGCGGGAGATGGTCTCGGCGGTACAGGAGGTGCCCGGTAGCCGGAACCTGCGGCTGTTGGCGCCCGGTGTGTGGGAGGAGGCTGACCTGCTGGTGCTGGCCGTGGGCCTGGGCCCGGCGGATGGCGTGCGGGAACTGGCGGCCTGCGCGGGCGTGGCCCTCGACGAGCACGGCTTCATCCTCCCCGGCGACGACGGGCCTGGCACCACCTCGCGCCCCGGAGTCTTCGCTGCCGGCGCCGGCCTGGCCCCATCCGACGTACCCGAGACAGTAACCCAGGCGGCGGCAGCAGCCGCACTGGCAGCGCAAGCCTTAGCGGACCCCCTTTCCTCTTCCATTTTGGGGAGCGACACTCCCTCTTCTTCCTCTGAGGGCAAAGATCGCTCCTCCTATCCCCCTGCAGGGAGGGCTAGTCCCTTTCCCTCCCCTCCTGGAGAGGAGGACAACCCCTTTCCCTCCTCCCCTGAAGGGGTGAACAGCCCCTTTCCCTCCCCCCCAGAAGGGGTGAACAGCCCCTTTTCCTCCCCCCCAGAAGGGGGGGACGAGAGGGGGGGTGAAGACCTCGCAGACCAGCCCCCCCGCATTGGCGTGTTCTTCTGCACCTGCCATGGCACGCTGGAGGGCGCGCTGGACCTACCCGCGTTGGTCGTGGCCGCGCAGCCGCTGCGCGGCGTGGCGCACGTCG
>DATKWP010000450.1:0-19097 GCA_035529535.1 Anaerolineae bacterium
TTTCACGTTTCACGTTTCACGTTTCACGTTTCACGTTTCACGTTTCACGTTTCACTCTGGGTCAGGCCGGCCATCTCGACCTCCCCGGCACACGCGGTGCATTTCGCCCAGCCTTGGCGGCCTTCGGTCAGCAAGCCCCCGCAAGACGGGCAGGGCTGCGGTAGAGGCCGCTTCCACACGGCGAACTTGCACGAGTTCGGGTCGTCGGCCTTGTAGTTGGAACAGCTATAGAACGTGCGCCCCCGTCGCGTGCGCTTTTCCACCAGGTCCCCCCCGCACTGCGGGCATTTGGCACCGGTCTTGGCCTGGATCCCCTGGCGATAACGGCACGCGGGATAGTTGCTGCACGCGATGAATTTGCCAAACCGCCCGTGTTTGTAGATCAATGGGTGGCCACACTGGGGGCACACTTCGCCCGTCGGCTCCTGGCCCATCTGGACGGTGGGCATGTGCTCCTGGGCCTGGGCCAGTGTGCTGGAGAACGGATCGTAGAACTCGTGCAACACCGGCACCCACTTCCGTTCCCCACTGGCGATCAGGTCCAGCTCCTCCTCCATCTGGGCCGTGAAGCCAACGTCAATGTAGCGTGGAAAGTACTGGACCAGCAAGTCGTTGACGACGATCCCCACCTCGGTCGGGTACAAGCGCCCGTCGCGCCGCTCGACGTACCCCCGCTGTTGAATGGTGGACATGGTCGGGGCGTAGGTGCTGGGGCGGCCGATGCCATATTCTTCCAACGCCCGCACCAGCGTCGCCTCGGTATAGCGCGGCGGGGGCTGGGTGAAATGTTGCGCTGGCAGCAACTGCACCAGGTCCAGCATCTCATCCACTGTCAATGGCGGAATCTCCTCTCGCTTGCGCTCCTCCTCCGGCCTGGCGTCCTCGTCTGCCGCCTCCTCGTACACGGCCAGGAAGCCCTTGAAGCGCAGGCTTGAGCCGCTGGCGCGGAAGAGATACGGCTTCTCCACCGCCTCAGGGAGACCGGCTGGGATATCCACCGTGATCGTATCGTACACCGCCGGCGCCATCTGGCTGGCCACGAAGCGCCTCCAGACCAGGTCGTACAGCCGGTACTGCTCCCGGTCCAGGTACGACTGGATGGACTCGGGCGTGCGCAAGACGCTCGTAGGCCGGATCGCCTCGTGGGCCTCCTGGGCCCCCTTGGCCCGCGTCTTGTACTGCGGCGGTTGAGGCGGCAGGAATTCCTCGCCATACTTCTGGGCGACGAACTTGCGCGCCTCCGCCTGAGCCTCCGCGGCCACGTTGGTACTGTCGGTACGCATGTACGTAATCAGGCCGACCGGCCCATCTCCCAGGTCTATCCCCTCGTACAACTGTTGGGCAAAGCGCATCGTGCGCTGGGGAGTGAATCTCAGCCGCCGCGAGGCCTCCTGCTGCAGCGTGCTGGTGATGAAGGGGGCAGCCGGACTCCGCTTCCGCTGGCCCTCCTTCACGCTCCCCACCGTGTAGACGGATTTTTCCAGTTCCGCCAGGATGGCCTGCACGTCGGCCTCCTGGTGGAGTTCTACCTCCTCCCCTCGAATGCGGTGCAGTCTGGCGATGAAACTGCGCGGCTGCTTGCGCTGCGGCTCCCGCTTCGCCAACTCGGCCTCGATGGACCAATACTCGACAGGCACGAAGGCTGCGATCTCCCGCTCCCGCTCGACCACCAGCCGCACGGCCACCGATTGCACTCGCCCGGCCGAAAGGCCGCGCCGTCCCATCTTGTCCCGCAGGAGCGGGCTGAGTTTGTAGCCGACGAGCCGGTCGAGGATACGCCGGGCCTGCTGCGCCTCCACGCGCTGCATGTCAATCGTACGGGGATGTGCAAAGGCGCGCTCAATCGCGTCAGGCGTGATCTCGTGGAACTCGACGCGGTGCACCGGCCGCTTCCCAATGGCCGACTCGAGCGCCTGGGCCAGGTGCCAGGAAATGGCCTCCCCCTCCCGGTCCGGGTCGGTCGCCAGGTAGACCTGGGACGAATTCTTGACCGCCGCCCGCAGTTCCCGCACCACGTCCTTGCGCTTGGCCGGGATGACGTAATGGGGCTCGAAATCGTGGTCAATGTCCACCCCCATCTGCCTGGAGGGTAGATCCCGCACGTGCCCCACCGAAGCCCGCACTGTGTACCCTTTGCCCAGGAAACGGCCCACCGTGCGCGCCTTGGCCGGGGACTCGACGATCACCATCTTGGGCCCTTTGGGCAATTCGGCTTTGGTCCCCGACACGCCGAGGCGCTCTTCTGGGGTGAGCCCCTCGTGGGCCGGGGTGCGGCCCATCTTGAACATCTTGGTGCCACACACCGGGCATACCCCCTGGGTAGCCGGCGTACCGTTGGCGTTGAACACCGGCCGGGGGTCCTGCATCTCGCGCTTGGCCTTACACTTCATGCAATACGCTTGCATGCGCTCTCAGTCTTCCTCCTCCACTCCCTCATTTAGTGGGTGATAGGCTGGCTCCACATTGTACTGCACTGTCCGCACCGTTACACGCGGTTGTCTTCGCTCCATCTCCTCGCACAGCACCTTCCACAGGCGGGCGTGAATCTCGCGGTGGTCCACCCCCTCGACGGTACGAATCTCAGGCAGAACACGATAGCGACCTGCGTAATCACCCAGCACGACCTCAGCTTCCTCTATGCCGGGACGTAATTCCCGAATGCGCTGATCAAAGTAGCGTCCCTTCCGTCGGTCATCATCAGGGATGGCGCGTATCAAGAGAGTATAATCCAAGAAAATGTCGCCCAAGTTCTCGTAAAACACACCCCAGGGGAACCAGATACCCTTCTCCGCCAGCCAGTCCTCAATTACCCTGTATCTCACAATCACAGCGCCACCACCTGGGGGTCGAAGTCGGCCAGCGTCAATGGCTTGGCGGGGCTCATAGATACTGCTGGTTGCCCTCGCGCTCCAGAAGACGCACAATCTCTCGCACCTCCTGCTCCCGCTCCTTGGGACACACCAACAGGGCATCCTCCGTGTCCACGATCACCATCCCCTCCAGCCCGATGGTGGCGATCAGGCGCTTGCCCCCAATGACCAACGTATCACGGGTGTCCACCCCTACGTGCGGCCCGACGGCAATATTCCCCGCTTCATCGGCCGGCAACAACGCCGAAAGGCTGGTCCAACTGCCCACGTCCGACCAGCCGATGTCCACCGGGATGACGGCCACGTCCGCTGCCCCCTCCATCACCCCATAGTCAATCGTCTGCTTGGTCACCTGGGGCCACACGCGGTTCAGCGTCACCTCGTAGCCGGGTGTTCCCAGCGTCGCTTCGACCTCCGCCAGTTGCACGTAGAACTCGGGCATCCGGCGCTGGAATTCTTCCAGGATACGGTCCACGCGCCAGATGAACATGCCGCTGTTCCACGAGTACTCCCCGCTCTCCACCATGTGCAGCGCCGTCTCCAGGCTGGGCTTCTCGGTGAACCGCTCGGCGCGGAAGACCTCGCAGCCCTCCACCACGCCCAGGCTCGCCCCTTGTTTGATGTACCCGTAGCCGGTCGAGGGGTACGTGGGCTTGATCCCCAGCGTGACCAGGTGCCCCTCTTCGGCCACCTGCGCCGCCGCTGCCAAGGCCTGGCAAAAGCCATCCGGGTTGGCGATGAAGTGATCGGCGGTCAGCACCGCCATGACCGCCTGTGGATCCTGCCGGCGCAGATGAATCGCCCCCAACCCAATGCATGGGGCAGTGCCGCGGCCTTCCGGCTCAACGACAAAGTTCCCCGCTGGCAATTCCGGCGCCTGCGCCGCCAGGGATGCGACGTGTTCCGCGCCCGTGACGACGAAAATCCGCTCCGGCTGGAACAGGGACGCGACACGGTCCACGGCGTGCTCGAACATGGTGCGCTCCCCTACCAACACCAGCGACTGCTTGGGACGATTCCGGCGGCTGAGAGGCCACAAGCGCGTCCCAACCCCTCCGGCCATGATCAACGCATAGTACACCCCTGTCCTCCCATCTGAGAACTACACCCACCCGCTAACCTCCAACCTCCAACTTCCAACTTCCAACTTCCAACCTCCAACCCCTAATCCACCACGTACACCACGCCTGGCTCGTGCGCCACGATGTACTTCATCCCACCCACCTGGCGCACCATCCCCTTCAATTCCATCAGCGCCAGCGCACTGGTCACCTGGGCAATCGGCAGGCCCACCTGCTGTCGCAGTTCATCCACGTGGGCCGGCTCGGCCGAAAGATGGGCCAACAGCGCGGCCTCCGTCTCGTCCGCCGGAAGCACCTGGCGGGCCTCCGCCTGCTCGGCGACCATCGTCAGGTTCAGTTCCTCCAGAATGTCCTCGGGGCCGAGGACCACCTTGGCCCCATCGCGGATGAGCCCATTCGTGCCCGCGCAGCCACGCGCCAGGATACTGCCCGGCACGGCGAACACGTCTCGCCCTTGCTCGCCTGCAAAGTCGGCCGTGATCAGCGCTCCGCTGCGTACGCCGGCCTCGGTGACGAGCACGCCCAGGCTAAGCCCGCTGATGATGCGGTTGCGGGGTGGAAAGTTGGGTCCCTCGGGTGGCGTCCCGAGCGGATAATCGCTCACCACACACCCCTGGGCCACGATCTCTTCGGCCAACTTGCGGTGCTCCGGCGGATAGACCTGGTCAATGCCGCAGCCCAGCACAGCAATGCTACGTCCCCCGGCCTTCAGCGCCGCCCAATGTGCCTCCGCATCAATCCCGCGTGCCAGGCCGCTGACGATGGTGACGCCGCTGCGCGCCAGCGCCGACGCCAGTTGGCGGGTCACCTCCCGGCCATAGGCCGAGGCCCGCCGGGTACCCACGATCGCCACGGCCCAGGCGTCCTGCTCGGCCAACGTACCCTTGACGTAGAGCACGGGCGGAGGATCAATGATTTCGTGGAGCAGGCGCGGATAGCCAGGGCTTTCCCACGTCAGCACCTGCGCGCCCGTCGCGGCAATCCGCTCCAGTTCCCGATCCAGATCTAGCGCAGCCCGGGCCGCCACCAGATTGTCCAGCGAGCGGCGATCCAGTCCTGCCCGGCACAGCTCCTCAGTCGGTGCGCGCCAGGCCCGTTCCACGTCTCCAAAGGTATCGAGCAACGCCCGTAGTCGCGTCGGGCCGATGCCGCGCACGATGTTGAACCCCACCCAGTAGCGCAGATCGCTCATGGCTCATCCTCTCCCCGCAACCCTGGCAGCAGATGCACCACCATCCGCCTCGACTCCAGGTCAAGCGCGCGCACTACGTCTTCCACCGCTGGCAGGAGCACCTCACCCGCCGGCCCACGCACCACGTACACTTCGTGGGCCGCGGTCTCCAGCACCTCGACCACCTGGCCCAGCCGCTCGCCACTCTCCGTCTCCACCTTCACACCGATGAGTTGAAAGTGGTAATATTCCCCCTCCTCGAGCGGCACGGCCTCCTCGGTCGGTATCTGCACGAGCATGCCGCGCAATGCCTCGGCAGCGTCCCGATCGTCGCAGCCACACAGCTTCAGCAGCAACGCCGCCCGGTGGCGGCGCAACGTTTCGACGGCGTAGCGTTGCACCACCTCCGGCGCATCGGGAGCAGCCAGGTAGAAACAGGCGCGCTGCTCCAGCCGTTCGGGGTAGCCGGTGACGATTTGAACGTGCACCTCCCCCCGCACGCCGTGCGGCCGCACGATCCGCCCGACCGTTAAATAGCGAGGCTCAGGTATACCCACGCCCCCTGAGCCTCTGCTACCCCCACTATCGCGTTGTATCGCGGCACCGATGTACTTATCGGCCACCATCGGTGCTTAGACGATTTCGAGGGTGACCCGCTTCCCTTGCTTGGCAGCGAGTATCCGGATGAGCGTGCGAACCGCATTCACCGTACGCCCACCCTTGCCAATCACGCGCCCCATGTCGTCCGGGCCGACCCGCAATTCCAGGATCACCGAACTCTCGCCCTCGATCTCGGACACGTACACCTGGGACGGGTCATCCACCAGTGATTTGGCAATGAACTCTACCAACTCTTTCATCGAAGCCATTGTTGCTCCTCCATCCTGGGGTAGTTGGTGCAGATGCTATTCAGTACGGAGACGCAGTGGGGGAGCACTATTCCACTGCGACAGGAAAAAAGCGATCCGGCTATCCTGTCTCTCCTTCCTCGCTCTCACCAGGCTCTGCAGCCGGCACTTCTGCCACAGGCCTTGCTCCCTCCCGGCGGGTTTTCGGGCTAATCTTCGCCGTAGCCTGGGCTACCACTTCCGCTTCAGCCATCAACGCTTCCAGCGGCTCGCCCTTCTTATACCGCTCGTATCGGGTCGTCGTCCCCTGCTTGTTCAGCAATTGCGCCACAGACTCAGTCGGCTGTGCACCGACGCCCAGCCAGTGAAACACGCGGCCCTCTTGGACCCTCACCGTTTCCGGTGTGGTGCGCGGGTTGTAGAAACCGACCACCTCGATGAAACGGCCATCGCGAGGTGACCGCGAATCGGCTACGACCATCCGATAACTGGGCTGCTTCTTGGCGCCTACGCGGCGCAATCGAATCTTGACCATAATCCTCCTGACATCATTTGGAAACTAGTAGATTGGTAAATTGGTAACTGGTGTGGTCACATGGTTACGTGACCTCTATCCCGCTTCTTGCTCTCTGATCCGTCAATCCTACCGGTGTACCCACCGGCCGAATCACGTGTTCTCTCTGCTTCCTGCTCCCTGCTCCCTATCCAAACATACGCATTAATCCCCGCATGCCTTTCTTCTGTTTCCCCAATTGCTTCATCATCCGTTGCATCTGCTGAAACTGCTTCAACAGTGTGTTCAACTCCTGCACCGTCGTACCGCTGCCACGGGCGATGCGCTTCTTGCGGCTGGCGTCGAAGATGCGAAGGTTACGCCGTTCCTCCGGCGTCATCGAAAGGACCATCGCCTCAATACGTTTGAACTGCCGGTCCGTAACCTCGGGCGATATGTCTTGAGCCAATCGCCCCATCCCCGGCATCAGGTCCAACAACTGGCTCAGCGGCCCCATCTTCCTGACCTGCTGCAACTGCTCCAGGAAATCCTCCAGGTCGAAACTGGCCTCGCGCAACTTGCGCTCCATCCGCTCGGCCTGTTCCTGGTCGAAGGTGGCCTCGGCTCGCTCAATGAGGGTCAGCACGTCCCCCATCCCCAGGATGCGGGTCGCCAGCCGGTCCGGGTGGAAGATTTCCAGGGCGTCGGTCTTTTCACCCGTACCCAGGAATTTGATCGGCACACCGGTGACGGCTCGCATACTGATGGCCGCCCCCCCTCGGGCATCGCCATCCACCTTACACAGGATCAACCCTGTCAGGCCCACCCGCTGGTGAAAGCCCACTGCGACGTTCACGGCCTCTTGCCCCGTCATCGCGTCGGCCACCAGGAGCGTCTCGACCGGCTGCACCGCCCGCTTGACGGCCTCCAGTTCGGCCATCATCTCCTGGTCAATCTGGAGACGGCCAGCGGTATCGAGAATGACGACGTCGCACCCGCGCCGCCGGGCCTCCCGCACGCCGTCAGCACAGATCTGGGGCGGAGGGGTCTGCTGCCCCGCGCTGTAGACGGGCAGTTCCAGCTGGCGGCCCAGCACTTCCAGTTGCGTGATCGCCGCCGGACGATAGATGTCGCCCGCCACCATCAGCGGCAAATGGCCGCCCTGCTTGAGGTGCCGGGCCAGTTTGGCCGCCATCGTCGTCTTGCCCGCTCCTTGCAGCCCGACCAGCATGATGACGTAGGGCACAGGCCCCTTCAGTTCCAGCCGCCCCGCTTCCCCCAGGACGTTCACCAGTTCCTGGTGGACGATCTTGATCACCTGCTGGGCCGGGCTGAGGCTCTTGGTGACCTCAGCTCCGATGGCCCGCTCACGCACCCGGGCGATAAAGTCCTTGACCACTTTGTAATGTACGTCGGCTTCCAATAGAGCCAGGCGAATCTCGCGCAACACCTCATCCACGTCGGACTCGCGCAGGACGCCACGCTTGCCCAACCGCTGAAAGACGGCCTGGAGTTTGTTGGTCAGATTCTCGAACATGATGCTCCAACGGACAGCCGATCCACAAGCAAGGGAATTGTAATGGAAAAGCGCCGATTCGTCAAGTTTTCTGGCCCCTGACTATTACACGCGCGTCCACCGCTGCCACCCCGTGCTCGAACACGAGCAGCGGGTTGACGTCCACTTCCATCACCTCAGGGCATTCGGCCAGCAGCCGCGACAGGGCCACGAGCGCTGCCGTGACCGCTTCTACGTCCAGGGGTGGCTCGCCGCGCACGCCACGCAACAGGCGGCTCCCCCGCACCTCGGCGATCATTTCTTCGGCGTCTTCACGGATCAGCGGAGCCAGGCGGAACGCCACGTCCTCGAACACTTCCACGTACACACCACCCAGCCCGAACATCACTACCGGCCCAAAACTGGGATCGCGCTTGCCGCCCAGGATCACCTCGCGGCCCCCGGCGAGCATCTGCTGCACCAGGACTCCTCCGATCCGGGCACCGGGCACCCGCTGCTCCACTCGCGCCAGGAGTGCTGCCCACTCGGCCTGGAGGGCCTCCGCTCCCTCAATGCCCAGCACGACCCCACCCACGTCTGACTTGTGCGGGACGTCCTGCGAGAGCACCTTGAGCGCCACCGGGTAGCCGATCATGCTGGCAGCCACCCGCGCGCTCTCGACGTCCTCCACTACGGCCCACTCAGCGCTGGGGATGTCGAAGATACCACACAACCCCAACGCCAGGTCGGTCGTCAGCACTCCAGCGTGAGCCAGCACCGCCTCGACCTCGTGCGGACGCTGGGCCGGTGCCGATGGCAACGGGAGCAAGCGCGCCGAACGACGGTAGCGATCACGCGACGCAGCCAGCGCCCGCACCGCCGCCTCGATCTCGGTAAAGACCATGGGCCCCGCCTCCGGCTTGAGCGACTCCACGTCTTCCCGCTGGGCAAACGCGCACAGCGCCATCGTGTTGCCCAACGTCTGGCTCAACTCTCGCACCCGGCGCGCCAGCCGGCGCGACATCTCGCTCTCGGGGCCGGTGCTGAAGGTGTGCACCAACAAAAGGGCATCTGGGTGGAGCGCGCGCAAACATTCCTCCACGATCTGGCCATACAGGTCAAAGTCAAAGATGACCCCCAGGTCGAGCGGGTTGGCCAGCGCGATGACGTCGGCCCGGAACATGGTCCGCACCTCGGCCAGAAAATCGTCCGGGATGGGGGTGAGGCGGAACCCACGCGCCTCCACCACGTCGGCGGCGATCACTGCGTGCCCTCCAGAACGGGAGACGACGATGAGATCGCCGCCACGCACCGGCGGCAGCGCGAATCCCTGGGCCAGCGCCATGGCGTCGTCGAAGCTGGCAGCCCGGGCGACGTTGGCCTGCCGCAACGCCGCGCTGACGATGCGGTCGTCGTTGGCCAGCGCTGCCGTGTGGGAAAAGGCGATCTGCGCGCTGGCTTGAGCAGTGTTCGCCTTGTGTACGATGACGGGCTTGGGCGACGAAGCAGCCAGTTCGATCAGCCGGCGCCCCTCCTCGATGCTCTCCAGGTAGAGGCAGATGATCTCGGTGCCCGGGTCGTCGAGAAAGTACTTGAGATAATCCACCTCGTCGAGGTCAGCCTTGTTGCCGATGCTGACGACCTTGTTGACGCCTAACCCCACCTCGCTGAGCATGAGCAGGTAGGTGATGGAGACCCCGCCGCTCTGAGCCAGCACCGAGACCGGACCCCGTTTGGCCGCTCGCCGGTCGAGGCGGGGAAAGGGCAGGCACAGCCCATTTTCCATGTTGACCACGCTGATGCAATTGGGGCCCACGAAGCGCATGTCCCAACGCCGTGCGGCCTGGCTGACCTGTTCCTCCAGCCCGCGCCCCGCCTCCGAGAACTCGGCAAAGCCCCCTGATTCGATCACTGCCCGGCGGATGCCCTTCCTGCCACAGGCCTCCATCAGATCGGGCACCGTCGCCGCCGGGGTCAGGATCACTGCCAGGTCCACTCCATCGGGCAGGCAGTCCACCGACGTGAGGATTGGGATGCCGTGCGCTACGCCACTCCGCAACCCGACGGCATGGATGTGGCCGCTGTAACCAAACTCCTGCATGTTGTAGATGATATTGGCGGCCAGGTTGTCAGGCTGCTCCGAAACGCCAATCACCGCGACGCTATCGGGATAGAATATCTTGTGCACTACTTTGCCTCCCGCTGCGAATGGGTTCCCATTGTAACAGAGAGCGGTCAAAATGCCAACCCGCGGACTTTAGATTTTGTGGTAGAATAGGTAGAAGTTGGAAGTTGGATGTTGGAAGTTGGAAGTTGGCTGCTGGTTCAGGGAGGGGAAATATGTCAGTGACCGCGTTATTGCACAACAGTGAGCTATTCTCCACGCTGACACCTGAGCAGGTGGAGAAAATTGTCGCGCTAGGCCAGCAAGTCACCTACAATGCGCGTGACGTCATCATTCGCGAGGGTGACCCCTCCGACGAGATCTACGTCATCTGCAGCGGCATGGTCGAGGTGGAGGTCGCCAGAGGCGTCATTCCCGACGTATCTGGCCCACCCCGCCTGGCCCCTCTCGCCCGCCTGGGCAAGGGACAGGTCTTTGGCGAGATTGCGCTGGTAGATCGGGGGACCCGCTCGGCCACGGTGCGCTGCGTGAAGGATGGCACCATGTTGTACGCCATCCCCCGCCAGGCCTTGTGGGACCTGTGCGACGGCGACCATACCATCGGCTACGTCGTGATGCGCAACATCGCCGCCGACCTGGCGTTCAAACTGCGCCACCGCAATCTGCAAATGAGGCTGGCGGGAGGATGACATGATCTACAAAGTGAGTTACGTCGTGGTCGGTCAACCAGACCTGGGCGAGATCGTCAACCTGGACACCCCGCCGCGCGTGGGCGATCGGGTCACGCTGGGCGATGAACCGTGCGAAGTCATCGAAGTGATTGACCTGATTCCGCCGCGTGAGAACTTTGCCTACCTCCACGTCACCTGCCGGCCGATCCAGAAAACCCGATGACATCCGATCTCTGGAATCGCGTCTACGACCGGCTGGCCTGGCTTTACGACGCAGTAGACTGGTTCACCGGCAATACCACCCATCGCCTGCGCCGGCGCGCACTGCCCTATCTGCCCCCGGCCGGCAGCCGGGTACTGGAAGTCGGCTTTGGGAGCGGCCGGCTGCACCTGGAACTGGCGGCGCAGTACGAGATGGCCGGGTTGGACCGGGCGCCGGGGATGGTACGCCTGACGCGGCGACGTCTGGCGGCCAGGAGTCTAAAGTCAGGCTTGTGCATCGGCAGCGTAGTTGCGCTACCCTGGCGCAATGAAACCTTCGATGCCGTGCTCTCCACCTTCGCCTTCAGCGCCTTCCCTGATGCCGAGACCGCCCTGGATGAGATGGTGCGGGTGACCCGCCCCGGCGGGCGCGTGATCATCGTGGACGCGGGGGAGGCGTCGGATGGGAACCCCGTGGCTCACCTGCTGGCGCGCACGTGGTCGGCGCTGGGCGACTATATGCGGGATGAGGTTCCGCTGATGAAAGCCCGCGGGTTGGCGGTGCTGCGGGAGGAATATGGCCCCTGGGGCTGTGTGCACGTCGTGGTAGGCATCCGGCCCGCATGATGCCTCTAAGACCGGCCCCTGCTCTCCCTGCCAGAGCACCAATGTGCGCCGACTGATCGCTGTTTCGGCGATCCACAATTGCCTCGAGAGCGGGGAAGGGTGTATCTCGAGCGTGCCTGCATGCGGCTTGACATGATAGCCCCCTTGTGTTAACATATGATGACAGACGACATATCAGGAGCATTCGGGATCGGCAGTGCCCTGCCCATCCTGGGTAAGCTGACAAGCTGTACTTGTCTTTCGTCAGCTTACCCCTCCTGACCGTGATTCTCCTCTCGCTTGACAGGAGTTCTTTTTGGTGTATAATATATGCAGATCCATGCATATAGTGGCACAATGAAACGAGATTCTTATCATCAAGCGGCACAGATTTACTACCTGCTCTCTCACCCGGCCCGCTTGTGTATCCTGGACGAATTGCGGCGGGAGGAGGCGTGTGTATGCCATCTCCAGGCCGTGCTGGGGCGGCCTCAGGCCTACGTATCGCAGCAGTTGCGCGTGCTGCGGGAGGCGGGGGTAGTCACAGATCGCAAGGATGGAGTGCTCGTCTACTACCGGCTGGCCAACCAGCAGATCGAGCGACTGCTGCAGGAGGTTCTGGGATTGGCAGGACAACCAACCCATTTCTTGGACTGCCCGTGTCCTCGCTGCCAGGTTGAGCCAAATTGCTAAAAGCGCATCAGAGCGAGCCGTGTCTACCACGGCTTTTTTCAGACGCAATAATATGCAATAGAGCGCATATAACTAAATCACACCAAGACAAGGAGAGCTAGTTGAACATTGTAGGGTATCTTGCAGCGTTGCTACAGACAGGGCTGGGCAACCTGGCGGCCTACCTGGCAGCGCACGTGTTGTTGTGCCTGCTGCCGGCCTTTTTCATCGCCGGGGCGCTCGCCGCGCTGGTACCCAAGGAAGCAATTACCCGCTACCTGGGGCGCGGCGCGTCCAAATGGGTCTCCTACCCGGCGGCGCTCCTGGCGGGGTCGGTGCTGGCGGTCTGCTCGTGCACCATCCTGCCGCTGTTCGCCGGCATCCGCAAGAAGGGCGCGGGGCTGGGCCCGGCGCTCACGTTCATGTTCTTCGCGCCGGCCAGCAACATCCTGGCGATCATGCTTACCGGCGTGCAGATCGGGATGGACATCGCCCTGGCGCGCATTTTGCTGTGCATGGTCTTCGGCGTCGCCATCGGGTTGATCATGTCCTGGCTCTTCCGCAAGGACGAAGATGCAGAGGAAGAGGCGCAGAA
This sequence comes from Anaerolineae bacterium, assembly GCA_035529535.1. Taxonomy (GTDB): domain Bacteria; phylum Chloroflexota; class Anaerolineae; order B4-G1; family B4-G1; genus DATKWP01. Next base: position 12,830 of record DATKWP010000450.1, read on the forward strand.
AGCCAACAGCGGCCAGGCGTTCGCGCAGAGGGCGGGCGTGCCGCGCCGCATCTGGGTCTTTTTCGCGCTGCTGGTGGCCGTGCTGATCACGGGCACGCTGCAGGTGGGCCCGCTCAAGAACAGCTACGCGACGTTCACGCTGCCCGCCGCCTGGCCCGGCGCGTTCCAGGCCTGGCTCGACGGCGTCGTGCCGCCGAACCCTGCCCTCGGCATCGAGGGCGTGAGCGTCCACGGCGTTTTCCTGATCGGGCTGCTCGCGCTCATCGGCGTCACCGCCTGGCTGGGGCTGAACAAGGTGGACGAAGGCGTCAACGGATGGACATACGCAGCGCTGGGCATCATCACCCTGACGCTGGTGGCGGCGGCGTTCAAGGTGACGGCCAGCCCGCAGGGTTTCGCCGTCGGGATCACCGGCAAGCTGGTCGCCGAAATTGGGCTGCTGGGGGCGCTGTGGGCGCTGGCGGTCAAGGTGATGGAGCGTGACGAGCTGCAGGAGTGGCTGTGGGAGATGTGGCGCTTCGTCAAGCAGATCATGCCCCTGCTCGTGACAGGTGTCTTCTTTGCCGGGATCGGGCGGGCGTTGCTTCCGGCGGCGTGGGTGCAGGCCATCTCCGGGCGCAACACAGTGCTGGGGAACCTGGCCCCGGTGATCTTTGCGATATTCATCTATTTCCCCACGCTGGTCGAAGTGCCGGTGGCGCAGACGTTCCTGTCGCTCGGGATGCACCGCGGGCCACTGCTGGCCTACCTGCTGGCCGACCCGGAGTTGAGCCTGCAATCCGTCCTGGTCACGAGTTCGATCATCGGGAAGAAAAAGACGGCGGTATACGTGATCCTGGTGGGGCTTTTCAGCACAGCGGCGGGGTTGATCTTTGGCACCTTTGTCAAATAGCCAGCAAGCAAATATGCAAGCGATAAGCATCGAATTGTAACGCCGGCGTCGGACGTGAAGAGACGATTCACCGAGACTTTGCAACCTAGATAGGAGGTGTCTGATGGAAATCAAGATTCTGGGCATGGGATGCCCCAAGTGTCAGCGGTTGGAGGAGTTGGCCCGCGAGGCAGCCAACGAACTGGGCGTCGAGGCGACCTTCACCAAGGTCAAGGATATGGACGCTATCGTGGCCTACGACGTGATGAGCACGCCTGCCTTGGTGATCAACGAGCAGGTCAAGTCGTCGGGCCGCATTCCGCGCAAGGAAGAGATCGCACAATGGATCCGGGCAGCGCAGGTACCCGGCGCCTGAATCGAGATAGCGCCCACAACGTAGGAGGTGACCGTGCAATCACCGAACTTGAAAGATGGGTCAGCACCGTGCACGTGTATGAAAGACGGCTTCGCGGCAGTGCCGCCGGAGATGCGGCCACGCCCCCAGAAGAAGAGTAGCCTGCGCAAGGTCACCTGTCCTGGCTGTGGGCTGGACTACTGGACTAACCGGGAAGGCGACGTGTGCATGGAGTGCGAGAAGAAGGGAGTGAGCACCCTCACGAACAAAGAAGCCTGATGAGGAGGTACACGCACGTGATCAACATCAAGGTTCTGGGCACCGGCTGCCCCAAGTGCCGGCGAGTCGAGCAGCACGCAGTAGCGGCGCTGGAGACGCTGGCGGAGGGAAACCCTTCCCTCGAGGCGACCATCCAGCACGTGACCGATCTTACCGAGATTATGGAGTATCCCATCGCAACCACACCGGCCCTGGTGATCAACGAGCGGGTCGCCTGTTCTGGCCGCGTGCCACGCGAGGAAGAGATCGTGACCTGGCTAAAGGAGGTGGAGGAAGGACGGGCAAGGACGTAATCGCACGTCACTCAGTCCTTCATGGCCCGAGGGCGTGCCCTCTGTGCGGCTATCGTGCGGCACCAAGCCACCACGCTCAACAGCAGGATGAGCAGATATTGCAGTACCCATATCAACTCTAGGAGGATTACAATGTCCGATCTACCCCGTTTTGTAATGTGCATCTGCACCGGTCAGTGTCCCGGTTTCCAGGCGTTAAACCTGTGGGACCTGATCAACTATGTGCGTAACGAACTGGACGTAGAATATGCCATCGTCCATCCGCAGTTATGCGTGGACGACGGCGACAATTTCTGGCGTGACTATGCCAAGCCCGGCGTCAAGTACGTCGTCGGCGGCTGTGATGCGCGCATGCAACGCAAGATGTACAAGGACGCGCTGGATGAGGCTGGCGTCAAGTTCGAAGATGTCATCATCCCACTCGACCTGCGCAATCTCTCGACCGCCGAGGCAATCGAGAAGGTCACCAAGGCCGTGGAAGAAGTCGTCGGAGGAGCCTGAGAGGGTAAGGACAATGAGTGCAACGGATGACGTACTTGAAGAACTGGAGGAAAGGTATCAACTTTACCTGGGCATTCCACGGCACCTCATCCCGTGGTTTCCAACCATAGATGCCGACAAGTGCGTGGGGTGCAAAGAGTGCATCACGTTCTGCCACGATACTGTCTACGCATACGACGAAGAGACGAAGAAAGTCTACGTGGAGAACCCCTGGCACTGCCAGGTCTACTGCCAGTCGTGTACCTACGCCTGCAACAAGGATGCGATCACTTTCCAGGAGCGGCGAGAGGTCAAGGCCACGATCCGGGAGCTGCGCAAAAAGTATCCACCCGCGTAGGTAGAGGTTGGCTCGTGTGGTACCATCGCCCCGCGTGCACGCCTGCACGCGGGGCACAGCGGGCAGGCGCATAGTTGCGGATGAGTACATCCGAAGAAGAACGAGGAGGTCAAAGTGAAAACAGGCGAGTTCTTTGAACTGCAGTTCGACAAGTTCCGGCTGCGTGTCCCCATCGGATATTGGTACGCCGGCTACGACACCTGGGTCCGGGTGGAGGGAGAGGAGGGCGTCGTCGGGGTGACCGATTTCTTCCAGACCAAGCTAGGCGACATCGTCTACGTGGCCCCGGCCGATGGCACGTCCTTCGAGCAGGACGACGTCTTCGCCACGTTGGAGAGCATCAAGGCCATGGTGGATATCACCATCCCGGCCAGCGGCGAGGTCATCGCCTTCAACCCGGCTCTCGACGAGCACCCCGAACTGATCGGCCAGGATCCGTTTGGCGAGGGCTGGATCGCACGGCTGCGCCTGACCGACTGGGAAGCGGACCGCGAGATGTTATTGCCGGCCGAGGCCTACTTTAAGCTGATGCAGGACAAGGTCGCCAAGGCGCTCGAGGAAGCGTAGGAAGGAGTAGGGAAAATGGCAAACAGCTACAAAACCTGGGTAAAGCGAACGGGCAAGCGCAAGGGCCACCTGGTCTGCGGCAACGGCCCGGAGATGGAGTTCGGCGCTCCCCCTGACGCGCACGGGCGGCACGGCTGGTTCACGCCCGAGGACGCCTTCGTGGCGGCGGTGAATACCTGCATCCACATGATGTTCCTGTGGGTCGCCGAAAAGCTCAAGATTGACCTGGTGGCCTACGAGTGCGAGGCCGAGGGTTTCAAGAAGGTCTACCTCGATAAGACAGAAGAGTTCACCCACGTCGTGTTGCGGCCCAAGGTCACCATCCGGGGCGACGACGGGAGCAAGGTAAAGCGAGCGTTGGAGATCACGCAGAAGTACAGCCTGATCGCCGCCTCGATCAAGTCGGATCTGATCATCGAGCCCGAGATCATCATCGAGCCGGCTTCGGCCACGTAGGAGGAGAGACAGTACGTGGCGGAAAACAAAGCCCCCAAGAACGCGCTGTTCGTCTGTTTCGGCTGCCTGTCCAACGTGGGCACGCTGATCAAATTCAGCGGAGGCGGCTCCCACGCTGCCGAACGGTGATGGACGAACGGCCCAACGTCCTCGCCCACAACGTGGAGACCGTGCCCGGCCTCTACCGCGCGGTGCAGCCCCAGTCCCCACCTTCCCGAAAGCTCCCACCTTCCCGAAAGCTCCCACCTTCCCGAAAGCTGGGAGCTTTCGGGAAGGTCGCGGCTGATTCGAGGTTTCCATGCACAAATGGTGGCTGATGATGCTTGCAGTGGGGGCGATGCTCCTCATTTCGGCCTGTAGCGCGTCCCGCGAGGGAGAGCGCGAGGACGTCGTGCGGGCCGTGCTGTTCTGGTCCGAAACCTGCCCCCACTGCCACTACGTTTTGAATGAAACGCTGCCACCGCTGCGGGAACGATACGGCGGCCAACTGGAGGTGCTCACCATCGAGATCTCCGACCCAGCCAATTACGGGCTGTGGATGGCGGCGATGGAGGCGTTCCGGGTGCCGCCCGAGCGGCAGGGGGTGCCTATGCTGTTCGTCGGCGATGCCGTGCTGGTCGGCTCGCTCGAGATCCCCGAACAACTGCCGGGGCTGATCGAACAGTATCTGGCGGCCGGGGGCGTCGATTACCCGGCCATTCCCGGCCTGCCGGCCGACCTGACACCTACCCCCGTTCCTACTCACGCCGCCGATTCCTCCCCCCGTCCTACGCCGACGGTCAAAGCGTGCCACATATGCGACGAGGAGGAGATTCCGGCCAGCACACCTACCCCCATCCACCTGGCCTACTTTTACCAGTCCGGCTGCCAGGACTGCGACCGGGTGCAGTTGGCCCTGGACTACCTGCAACGTCAATACCCGCAGCTCGCCGTCTGCGCCTTCGACGTCAAGGAGCAAGCGACCTTGTGCGAGTGGCTGGGCGAACGAGCCGGGGTACCGGTGAAGAAGCGGTTGGCCGCCCCGGCGGTCTTCGTCGGCGACGAGGCGCTCGTGGGCGAGCAACTGCACACCCGCAGCCTGGAGGCGCTGCTCGCCCGCTACGCCGAAACCGGCGCCGGGCCGATATGCGAGGGGTGGGAGACGGCGCGGGACGAGACGGCCGCCAGCATCGTCGAGCGTTTTCGCTCCTTCGGCCTGCCCACCATCCTGGCGGTGGGGCTGGTGGACGGGCTGAACCCGTGCGCCTTTGCCACGCTGGTCTTTTTCGTCTCCTACCTGACCTTCATGGGCCGCCGGGGGCGGGAGGTACTGGCGGCCGGGGCGGCCTTCACGCTGGGTGTATTCCTCACCTACCTGGGCGTTGGCATCGGGCTGCTCAAGTTCCTGGCCGCGCTGCCCTTCCTGAGCGCGGTAAGCCGCTGGGTATATGGGCTGACGGCGGTGCTGTGCCTGTTCCTGGCCGCCGGCAGCCTGTACGACTGGTGGCAGGCCCGGCGGGGCAGGCTCGACGAGATGCGCATGAAACTGCCCACCCGCCTGCGGCGCTGGATCAACCGTACCGTGCGCGAGGGGGCCGGGATGCGGGCCTTCGTGCCGGTCACCTTCGTCACGGGCGTGGTCATCTCGGTGATCGAGCTGGCCTGCACCGGTCAGGTCTACCTGCCGACCATCCTCTTCGTGCTGGGCGTGCCAGAGCTGCGCTTGCAGGCCGGGCTGTATCTATTGCTCTACAACCTGATGTTCATCTTGCCACTGGTGGTAGTCTTCGTCCTGGCCTACTTTGGCACCACCTCCCAGCAGTTAGGGCTGTTCATCCACCGCCACACAGCGACGGTCAAGCTGGCCACGGCCGGGTTGTTCGTGCTGCTGGCCGCCTGGATGGTGGCATCGCTGTTCTGATGGGGGAGGCGGTGCAATCTTGGGAGAATCCACGTGAGCCGTAGACGACGCAAACGAACACCGCCGGAGAAAAAACGGACGCTCAACGTCCGATGGATCGTGATCGTGGTGGTAGCGGTGCTGATCGGGACGCTCCTCGTCCTGAAGGCACAGAAGTCGGACACCAATCCGGCCAACCCCGTGGGCGCGGTCAACGCGACGTCGCCCGCCGGCGTGGTGATCGTCCCGACGCAGGCCCAGCCGGCGCCTCTGCCGGAGGCGCAACTGGACCAACTGCTGGCCGCCGGGGAACCGGTATTCGTGTTCTTTCACTCGAACAACTGCGTGCAATGCGTGCGTATGATCGAAATCGTCGCCCAGGTTCACCCCGACTTTGCCGGGTCGGTGCCCCTGGTGGACGTGAACGTCTACGACGAGCGCAACGGAGACCTGCTGCAACGCGCCGGCATCCGCTTCATCCCCACGCTGGTTTTCGTTGACCGCACCGGTCAGAGACAGGAGCACGTCGGCGTGATGGAGCCGGATGCGCTGCGCGAGCAGTTGCAACAGTTAGCCGGGGAGTAGGACAATGCCTTTCGATCCACAAGTACTACAAACCGGTTCGTTGGCCGCGTACCTGCTAGTCTTCCTGGGCGGTGTGGTGACCAGCATCGGCCCGTGCAACGTGGCCATGATCCCGCTAATCGTGGGCTACCTGGGCGGTTCTGGC
>DATKWP010000451.1:0-5968 GCA_035529535.1 Anaerolineae bacterium
GTGGAGGAGGCGCTGCCGCTGGTGACGTTCCGCGAGGACGAGTGGACGGAGGTCGGAGAGGAATAATGGAAGAAGAAGCTGAACTGATTCCGGTCTATATCATGGGCAAGCAGTACATGGTGCCGCGGACGCTCACGATCATGAAGGCGATGGAGTGGGCGGGCTACAAGCTGATCCGGGGGGTGGGCTGCCGGGGAGGGTTCTGTGGGGCGTGTGGCACGGCGTACCGCATCCTGGGGGATCCGAAGCTGTACTTTGGCCTGGCGTGCCAGACGGTGGTGCAGCCAAACATGTATCTGGCGCAGATCCCGTTCTTCCCGGCCCAGCGGGCGACCTATGACATCACCGAACTGGAACCGACGGCGGTGACCCTGTTCTCGATCTACCCAGAAGTGCTGCGGTGCCTGGGGTGCGGGGCGTGCACGAAGGCATGTCCACAGGAACTGGACGTACGGATGTACATGGCGTCTGGGATGAGAGGGGACATTGCCACGATGGCAGACCTGTCGTTCGACTGCATCATGTGCGGGCTGTGCGCGGCCCGTTGTCCGGCCGAGGAGGCCCAGTACAACATCGCCATTCTGGCTCGCCGGTTGTACGGGCGCTATCTGGCACCCCGGTCCACCCATCTGGATGAGCGGCTGGAGGATCTCGAAGCTGGCAAGTTCGACGCCGCAGTCGAGGAGTTGAAGGGCCTCGACGAGAAGGAACTGCGGGCGCGGTACAAGGCACGAGACATCGAGCCTGAGGCGAGGAGGTAACGAGGATGGGGAACACGGATCGGCAGGATGGGCGGATGATGCCGCTGGGTACAGCGGGGCTGAGTACAGCGGAGGTGGGCGGTTATCCGCCCGAGATGCAGGAATCCATCCGCAAGGTCGAGGCTACCCGCCCACGACGGCTGAGAGAGACGTTTCCGGCGATGAGCATGGAGGAGCGGGAGGCCATTCTGGCGGCTTTCCATCCCGACTACAAGACGGAAACCTCGCGGGCCATTCGGGTGGGGGTGAGCAAGGGGGCTTCGATGCCGCTGGAGTTGGCCGACATTATGGAGGGGCGGCCCCGGATCGGGTCTCACTTTGACCTGAGCACTCCCGTAGCCGAGGCCGACGTGCTGATCATTGGGGGTGGTGGGGCAGGGGCGTCGGCGGCGCTCCTGGCGCAGGAGGACGGGGCCAGGGTGATCATGGTGACCAAGTTGCGGTTCGGCGACGCGAACACGATGATGGCCCAGGGGGGCATCCAGGCCGCCGACCGGCCGGAAGACAGCCCGGCGATCCACTACCTGGACGTGATCGGCGGGGGCCACTTCACCAACGTGCCTGAACTGGTCGAAGCATTGGTGATGGACGCGCCCGTCGTCATCAAGTGGCTGGAAGGCCTGGGGATGATGTTCGACAAGGAACGTGATGGGGGGATGATGGAGGAGCACGGCGGCGGTACCAGCCGCAGGCGCATGCATTCCGCACGGGACTATAGCGGGGCGGAGATCATGCGGACGCTGCGGGACGAGGTTCGCTGTCGCGAAGCACGTACTGCCCTCACCCCCGACCCCTCTCCCAAGGCTGGGGGAGGGGGGAAGATCAGGGTGATCGAGTTCTCACCGGCGGTCGAATTGGTGATGGACGACCAGGGGCAGGTGGCCGGTGCGGTGGTGGTGAACCTGGAGACGGGAGTATATCACTACATCAAGGCCAAGGCGGTGGTCATGGCGACCGGTGGCGGCGGACGGCTGCATTATCAGGGCTTCCCGACGACGAACCATTACGGGGCGACGGCGGACGGGGTGGTGATGGCGTATCGGGTGGGGACGCCGCTGGGATACCTGGAGTCCATGCAGTACCATCCTACCGGGGCGGCCTTCCCGGAGCAGATTGTGGGGTTGCTGGTGACGGAGAAGGTGCGTGGCCTGGGGGCCCAGCCGACCAACAAGTACGGCGAGCAGTTTGTGTATCCGCTGGAGCCGCGGGACGTGGAGTCAGCCGCCTACATCCGGGAGTGCTTGGAGCGGGGCAATGGCATCGTGACCAGCACCGGGCAGCCGGGAGTCTGGCTGGACTCGCCGATGGTCGAGATCATCCATGGTCCCGGGACGGTCCGCAAGGCGCTGCCAGCGATGGTGCGCCAGTTCGGGCGCTTTGGGATTGACATTGCCAAGGAGCCGATGCTGGTCTATCCCACGCTGCATTACCAGAACGGTGGAGTGCGGCTGCGGGCGGATTGCTCCACGGCGATACCCGGCCTGTTCATCGCGGGCGAGGTGAGCGGCGGTGTGCACGGCCACAACCGGTTGATGGGGAACAGCCTGCTGGAGGTGACCGTTTTCGGGCGGCGCGCGGGTCGCACGGCCGCTGCCTACGCGCAGAAGGTGAAATTGGGCAAGCCCACGCTGGCCCACCTGGATGCGTGGAACCGGGAATTGGATGAGGTGGGGGTGGATACGGGTGTCATCTCGCCCATCTTGCTGCCGGATTATACGAGGAGAGAAACACGGATTGGCAGGATTGACGGATTATAGGGATAGGGGAATGCGGAATGCGGATTGCGGAATGCCACCTTCCCGAAAGCTGGGAGCTTTCGGGAAGGTTCAATCGGAATGCGGGATTGAGCGTCACAGGGAGCACAATATGCCAGACAACGCGAACCAAGAGCAAAGAACCTCCGCCGTGATGGTCGTCGGTGGTGGGGTGGGAGGTATGCGGGCGGCGGTTGACCTGGCCGAGGCGGGCCTTAAGGTCTATCTGGTGGAGACGATGCCCTGGCTGGGCGGCCGGGTGGCCCAACTGGGGTACATGTTCCCCACCCACGACTGCGTGCTGTGCCGGGGTACGTCCGATCACGGGTATGGTTGCACGCGGCCATCCATCTCGCCTGCTTTGCTGGACCATAACACGCACCCCAACATTGAGATCCTCACCAATACGGACCTGATCAACGTGGCAGGAAACGCCCGTGACTATACGGTGACGCTGCACCGCCGTCCCACCTATGTAGATGCCCAGCGTTGCATCAACTGCGGGCTGTGTGCTGCGGCCTGCCCGGTATCCTTGCCTAGCCCGTTCGAGATGGGCCTGACGGCGCGCAAGGCCATCTACAAGATGGCCCCGCGCGCCTTGCCAGACGCCTACGTGGTGGACAAAGTACCCCGTTGCGAGACCTGCCGCCGCTGTGAAACGGTCTGCCCCACCCAGGCGGTAGACCTGGACGAGCAAGAGCAGGAGAGCGGCCTGCACGTTAGCGCGATCATCCTTTCGATGGGGTACGAGTTGGCGGACGCGAGCGAGTATGAGGAACTGGGCTATGGCCGTTTCCCTAACGTGATCCACTCGATGCAATACGAACGGCTGGCCAGCCGTTCCGGGCCGACAGAGGGGGTGGTGATGTGCCCCTCCGATGGCGAGCGGCCGCAGCGCATCGCCTGGATCCAGTGCGTGGGGTCCAGGGATGAAAAGCACCCGTACTGCTCGTCCATCTGTTGCATGTACGCGACGAAGGAGGCCATGCTGGCCAAGCAGCGGATACCGGGCGTCCACTGCCAGGTCTTTATGATGGACGAGCGGGCCTTCAACAAGGAGTTCAACGCTTACTATGAACAAGCGCAGCGCCAGTATGGGGTAGAGTACACACGCTGCCGCGTTTCGGTGATTGCGGAGGACCCGGAGACGCACGACCTGCTGCTGCGCTATCCAAATGAAGACGGCCAGGTCACCGAGAACCGGTTCGACATGGTGGTCCTTTCAGTGGGGGCGCGTCCGCCTGAGGGGGCTCGCGACCTGGCGAACCTGCTGGGGATCGAGTTGAATCCCTATGGCTTCTGCGCCACAGACAAGTTCGCGCCGTTGGAGACGAGCAGGCCCGGTATTTACGTGTGTGGCACGTTCTCTTCTCCCAAGGAGATCGCAGAGACGATTCTGGACTCGGCCGGCGCGGCGGGGGACGTGATGCGCTTGCTGTCCAGCGAGCTTGGGGTGCAGACCTATACGCGGGAGTATCCGTTCCTATCAGAACCGGATACCCTGCCGGCGGAACGGGACGTGACGGGAGAAGAGCCGCGTGTCGGCGTCTTTGTCTGTCGCTGTTATCCGAGCATCGCAGGGATCGTGGATACAGATGCCGTGGTTGGTTTTACCGCCAGGTTGCCCGGTGTCGTGCGCGTCGAGACGGTGGACTATGCCTGTCTGGAGGAGGGGCGGGAGCAGATTCGGCAGGTGATTGAAGACTATGGGCTGAACCGGGTGGTCGTGGCGGCGTGTAGCCATCGCACGCACGAGGCGTTGTTCCAGCGCGTGGTCCGCCAGGGGGGCTTGAATCCCTATCTGCTGGAGGTGGCGAACATCCGCGAGCAGTGCGCATGGCCACACGCGGACGACCCGGCAGGGGCTACTCGTGAGGCGAAGGAGTTGGTGCGGTTGGCGGTGGCGCGGGCTCGGCTGGCCGAGCCGGTGCACAAACAGATGGTTGAGCCCGTCCGGCGAGCGCTGGTGATCGGGGGAGGGGTCTCTGGCGTGACGGCGGCCTTGAACGTCGCCGACGCCGGTTACGACGTCACGCTGGTGGAACGAGAGTCTGGGTTGGGCGGCAACCTGCAACATATTTACTACGTGGCCGAGGGGGACAACCCGCAGCGGTTGCTGCGGGATCTGGTCAATCGTGTACTGGGTCACCAGAGAATTGATGTGCTGACTCATTCAGAGGTGATGGCCCACGAAGGCAGTGTGGGGGCGTTCCATTCCCGGGTGCGTACGCCACGCGGGGAGGTGGAGATCGAACACGGGGTGACCATCGTGGCGACCGGTGGACAGGAATGGCGGGGGAACATATTCTTGTACGGCCAGGACGAGCGCGTCGTGACCTCTTTCGACCTGGAGGAGATCATCGCGCACCGGCCGGAGCAGATCGCGGACCTGAAAGAAGTTGTGTTCATCCAATGTGTGCGGCGGCCCGGCGAGGTCGAGTATTGCAGCCGCACGTGTTGCACCAACACGATGAAAAACGGGATTCGGATCAAGTTGCTCAACCCCAATTGCCGGGTGGTCGTCCTTTACAAAGACATCATCACCTACGGTTTTCGCGAGGCGTACTATACGGAGGCACGGCAGCGGGGGGTCATGTTCGTGCGCTATGACGAGGCCCACTTACCAGAGGTGCGCGTGACCGGCGCACTCGCCGATCAGGGAAGGCTGGAGGTAGTGGCCTGGGAACCCTCGCTGCGACAGGAGATCGTGCTGCATCCGGATCTGCTGTCGCTAAGCATGGCGATCGAACCAGCGGAGGGGACAGAAGAGTTGGCTCGCACCTTGGACGTGCCCCTCTCCAGGGAGGGCTTTTTCATGGAGGCCCACCTCAAGATGCGGCCGATGGATATGGCCAGGGAGGGCATCTTTATCTGTGGAATGGCCCATTACCCCAAGTTCATCGAAGAGTGCATCACCAACGCGCAGGCGGCGGCGGGCCGGGCGCTGACGATCCTTGCTACACCTCACATTTACATCGGAGGTGTCGTCTCTGTAGTGGACCAGAGCAAGTGCGTGGGCTGCCTGACGTGCGTGCGCACGTGTCCCTTTGAGATTCCCAAGGTGCGGTACGAGGATATAGGCGTGGGCAACCTCAAGGGAGCGGCGACCATAGACCCGGCCCTGTGCACCGGGTGTGGGACCTGTTCGGCGGAGTGTCCGGCTAAGGCGATCCAGTTGGTCGGCTATCGCGATGAGCAGATTCTGCGGCTGCCGCTGGGGGTCTGGGCAGCAGCATGAGACAATGAACAATGAACAATGAGACAATGAACAACGCAGATCCGCAATCCGCAATCCGCAATCCGCAATCCAAAGGGAATGGCTTCGAGCCTGAGATCACGGTCTTTATGTGCATTTACTGTGCGTACATGGCTGCTGATACGGCCGGCGCACTGCGCATCAAGTACCCGGCCAACGTCAAGTTGGTGAAATTGCCGTGTACGGGCAAGACGGAC
>DATKWP010000452.1:0-7048 GCA_035529535.1 Anaerolineae bacterium
GGTGACTTGACCGTGGATGAATGCGGCCAGATGATCGAGTGGATGAGCGCAAATCGCATTGATAGCCTCACTGAGGCCGGAGTTCCCGTGGGGACCAGGGTGGCGCACAAACAAGGATTCACCGGCGACACCCACGCTGACGCGGCACTCGTGTTCAGCCCAGGTGGTGACTTTGTGCTCGTCGCCTTCCTGCACCGCCTGCAATGGCTGGCATGGGAGGAAAGCGCGCCCCTGATTACCGAAATCACTACCGCAACCTACAATTACTTCAACCCAGCACCATAGCCGCCCCATAGCCATTTGTCCCCTCGTGCTCCCCTCGCCGATCCAATGCAGCATCCGCTCCATGGGCCGGATTGCGCGTTTACTAATTTGGCTCTATAATAGCAATATCTGAGGCGGGACCACACAGCCACTACGGTTATGATGTGCGACGACCAGAACGGCGGAGAAGTAAACTGCAAGATTGCGCATGAAGTCTTTTGAGGCTTACCACACCAAGAAGACAGATTCTTCTTCCAGCGAACTTCTCGGAAAGCCGGAGCCTGCAGAGAGGCCGCCTGCGGCAGTCCCTCCCGAAGAGCTGGGCACGCAGCAGATCGCCTCTGCATCCCAGCCTCCCAAGCGCGTCGAGGGCCAACTGCCCGATGGCCATCTGCTTCAGAACCGCTACCGTATTCTGGGGTTACTCGGAGCAGGCGGGATGAGCACCGTTTACAGGGCTCAGGACCTGCGCTTCTCCCAAGTCACCCGCTTGTGCGTCGCCAAGGAGATGCTCAATACCGCCACCGATCCCCAGGTGCAGGCCATGATCAAGAGCAACTTTGAGCGTGAAGCCAACATCCTGGCCACCCTCAGCCATCCGAACATCGTCCAAGTCTACGACTACTTTAGCGAGAGCAATCGCAGTTACCTCGTCCTCGAATATGTGGACGGCAAGGACCTGGATGCGATTCTGGCAGAGACGGAGGGCTTCCTGCCTGAAACACAGGTAGTACTGTGGGCCATCCAGGTCTGCGAAGTGCTGAGTTATCTGCATGGCCACCAGCCCAGGCCCATTATCTTCCGCGACGTCAAGCCCTCCAACATCATGCTGGACAGTCAGGGTCGCATTCGATTGGTGGACTTTGGCATTGCCAGGATCTTCCACAGCGGCCAGAAAGGCACAATGATCGGCACGGAAGGCTACTCGCCGCCGGAGCAGTACCAGGGCATTGCCGAACCCCGGGTGGACATCTACGCCTTAGGAGCGACGATGCACCACTTGCTGAGCAAGCAGGACCCCCGGCTGGAGCCACCGTTCTCGTTCCAGGACCGTCCAATCTACAAGACCAATCCCACCGTTGATCATGAACTAACGGAAATCATCAACCGGGCACTGGAATATGACCCCAACAAGCGCTACGGCTCGGCCGAGGAGATGCAACGCGCGCTGGGAAGCCTGCGGTCAGCCCGTGGCCTGGGTAAAACGACACCCTTTAGCGCCCCGGCTCTGATCAGCAGTACTTGTATGGCCGTGTGGCGTTTCCGCTGCGAGGATGGGATTCGCTCCTCACCCGCAGTGCACCAGGGCATCGTGTACATCGGCGCCTACGACAATAATCTCTATGCCGTCAGCGCTGCCGACGGAAAATTCCTGTGGAAGTACGCCACAGAAGGGGGTATCGCCTCGTCCGCCTGCGTGTATGGAGGGCTCGTGTGCTTTGGCTCTGCCGACCGGCTGCTGTACGCGCTCAACGCCGAAACGGGGCGTATCTCCTGGACCTGCCCAACCCGGGGCAGCGTGTGGTCGTCGCCGCGCGCAGCCTTCGACCACGCGTTCTTCGGCTCCGACGACCGCCACGTCTACGCTGCCCACGTACACAGCGGCCGCGTGGACTGGAAGTTCGAGGCGGAAGGGCCGGTGCGCTCATCGCCGGCCATCGGAAACGACGCGCTCTACGTGGGCTGTGAGGGGGGGATGGTCTACGCCCTGGACATCAGCGGCCAGGCCCGCTGGCGCTTTCGCGCGCGGCGTGGTATAACTTCCTCTCCTGCCATCACCGAGGAGGCAGCCTACGTGGGTTGCCAGGACTGGTGCGTCTACAGCCTGGACATCCGCTCAGGGTGGTCCATCTGGCGCTATCGCACCGGCGGGCCAATCGTGTCTTCCCCCGCCGTCAGCGAGGGCCTAGTCTTCATCGGCTCGGCGGATGGCAACCTGTATGCCCTGGACGCTGAAAGCGGCCGCCTCGTGTGGCGTTACGCGACGGACAATCAGGTAACCTCTTCGCCAGCCGTAGCCGAAGGGGCCGTATACTTTGGTTCAGTGGACGAGGCCGTCTATAGCCTGGATGCGAAAACGGGTAGCCTGCGATGGCGTTTCCAGACGGACGGGCCAGTGACCTCCTCGCCCAAAGTGGTGGACGGGGTGGTTTACATCGGATCAGATGATCATTATCTGTACGCGCTTCCGGCCTGATCACATTGCCTGGTGAAAGGGATAGTGGTGGACATCATGCGGTTCCTGCGCAACCTCCTGGGATTGGCGAAACCTTCTGGCTCCGCTCCGGCTCCACCTGCTCTACCAGCGGCTCCATCCCCCAGGCCCAGACTCGAGGTCGGGTGGGCCACCGACGTCGGTGAGGTGCGCCACCACAATGAGGATGCAGCGTTGGTCGTCACAGCCGAACACAGCGATGACGGCGCAGCACCCGGGCTTGGCATCTTTATCCTGGCCGATGGCATGGGCGGACAGCAGGCTGGGGAAGTCGCCAGTTCCATAGCGGCACGGGTCGTGGCCTACCATATCGTGCGCCGGTTCTACCTGCCGCTCCTGACCGGTCAGGAGCGCCTCGCCGATCAGCCGGCGCTGAACGACGTGCTCGTCAACGCGGTGCAGGCTGCCAACAATGCGGTGGCCGACCAGGTGCCTGGTGGAGGAACGACGTTGACCTGCGCGTTGGTGCTGGGATCGCGAGCCTACGTCGCCCACGTGGGTGATAGCCGGGCCTACATCGTTTCAGGCGAGGGACTCAGCCAGGTCACTCACGACCACTCGCTGGTAGACCGGCTGGTCGAGTTAGGCCAACTGACGCGCGATCAAGCGACGATCCATCCGCAGAAGAACGTGTTATACCGCGCCGTTGGTCAAAGCGGCACATTGGAGGTAGATACCTCCATGCACGTGATCCCCCAGGGAGGGCGCTTGTTGCTGTGCAGTGACGGATTGTGGACTATGGTAAGCGAGGCGGAAATGACCCACATCATCGCGACCGCGCCCTCGCTTCAGGAGGCGTGCAACAGACTGATCGCCGCTGCCAATCGGGCCGGTGGACCTGACAACGTCACCGTCATCCTGGTAGGACCGCCTGCGGGGTAGGTCAGGTTATAGAGCAACAGGTTGTATAGGCCATGGATACCAAGCAAGAAGCGGCACTCGCCTGGGAAATCCTGCAGAGCCAGACCCAACTCTGTTCCCTGTACGAGGAGCAGGTGCTTTATCTGCTGGTCGAAATACGACCGGCAGTCGCCGCGCGAGGCAGACATCTGCCTCTCAACCTGTGCCTGGTGGTGGACCACAGCACTTCCATGCAGGGAGCGCGGCTGGAACACGTGAAAGAAGCGGCGCATCGGATCATTGACGGGCTGCACGAGGATGATGCCCTGGCGGTGGTCATGTTCAATGACCGGGCCGACGTCCTGTTGCCCAGCCAGGTGGGTGTTAATCGTCCTTATGCCAGGGCCAAGATTTCCACCATGCTGGCCAGCGGTGGCACCGAAATCCTGCAAGGGATGCAGGCTGGGCTGGCGGAGATTGAAAAACACCGCAGCGAGCACGCCATCAGCCACCTGATCCTTCTCACCGATGGCCAGACTTATGGTGATGAAGAGGACTGCCGAGCCGCGGCACGACTGGCAGGCGAGCACCGCACCGGCATCACGGCTGTGGGCATAGGCGAGGACTGGAACGATACCCTGCTCGACGAGATTGCCACTCACAGTGGAGGGACTTCTGACTACATTGCGTCGCCCGGCCAGGTGCTGGCCCTCTTACAGCAGAGGGTGCGGGGCCTGGGAAGTGTGTTTGCCCAGGGGTTGACCCTGGCATTCCAGTGCACCGATGGCGTCCAGGTGGAAACGGTGTTTCGCGCCGCACCCTACCTGGAATCCCTCACCTTGGCCGACAATACCATTGGCCTGAACACATTGCAGGCCGATGCACCGCTGGCCATCATGCTGGAGGTAGGGGTGGCTACAAGGCCACCTGGAGAGCATCGGCTGTTGCAACTCACGCTTACAGGGGATATTCCATCCCTGGGGCGTCGGGCCGAGAAACTGGACTATGATGTTCGGTGCACCTTCACGCCCGCCGAGTCGCCGGCTGAACCGGTGCCACCGGCTATCCGCAGTACGTTGAGCAAGATCACCATCTTTCGCATGCAAGAGCGAGTGTGGGATGCTCTAGACAAAGGGGACGTCAACATAGCAACACGCCAGTTAGAGATCATCGCCACACGGTTGTTCGATTTGGGAGAGGCCCAGTTGGCGCGGGCTGCCATGTTGGAAGCGGGACGCATCGCCCAGGGTGGTCTCCCGACAGCCAAAGGGCGCAAAGAACTGAAATATGGTACACGTGGTTTGAGTATCGCGTCACGGAGAGGATCTTATGATTGAATGTCCTTCTTGCGGACGTAAACATCGTCCCGGCACATTGTTCTGTAGTGAGTGTGGGGTATACCTGCCCACCGGTGGCCCCCTGCGAACCGAGCCGCTACCAGAAGAGGAGCTGCCGATCTCGCGCGCGAATCCCTGGGCCAGCGAATCGGTCGAGGAACCTAGCGAGGTACCGACTGTCCCCCTGATCATCGAGGTACTGTCCACTGGCCGCCAGATCCAATTGCCGTCCACGCCCGAGGTCCACATCGGACGCCTCGACGCGGCCCACGGCATCTTCCCTGATCTGGACCTCTCACCCGATGGAGGACTGGAGGGTGGTGTCTCACGCCACCACTGCAAGGTTCACCAGCGAGGATCGGCCTATCTGGTTGAGGACGTCGGCAGCGCCAACGGCACCTTCCTCGCCGGCCAGCGCCTGACCCCCTACCTGCCTCACGTGCTCAACGATGGGGATGAACTTCAGTTAGGGCGCACCAAACTGAAAGTCATCATCAAAGGGTGAACCTGAGCAAGGGGGAACCGCAGAGGGAGGATAACGTATGCCCTACACTGTATTGATCCATCTGCTGAACGAGGATGCCGTGGTAGGCGAGATAGACCACATTCCAGAGTCCACTGACCAGGTGCTGATTGCCAGCAACGTTCGGCTGCGCGATGGTCGCAACGTTTCCTACCTCCTCCCTGAAACCGACACGGTGATCTATCCCTGGACGCGTATCCACTGTGTGGAGATTCTGCCCGGCGAAGAGGAAGAAGAGATCGTCAGCTTCGTCCGCGAGTGATGTGCGCCGAGGGTCTGATGCCTGCCCGCCACGAGCAAATCCTGGTCGTAGATGACGAACCTCGCATGACCCGGTTCATCCGCATGAACCTGGAACTGGAGGGATACCGGGTTTTAGAAGCCCACAACGGGCTGGATGCGCTGGATAAAGCACGCACGAGCCTCCCCGATCTAGTCATCCTCGACGTGATGATGCCTGAATTGGATGGTTTTGAAACGCTGGAGATGCTGCGCGAGGTCTCCAGCGTCCCGGTCATCATGCTCACAGTCAGGTCCGATGAAGAGGACAAGGTGCGGGGACTGGAACTGGGAGCGGATGATTACGTGACCAAACCCTTCGGCACCCGCGAACTGGTGAGCCGCGTCAAAGCGGTGCTGCGCCGTACTCAGGGCCCGCTCACGTCAGAGCAACCCATTCTCCACATTGACGATCGCTTGAGCATAGACCTCAACAGCCGCGAGGTCATCGTCGAGGGTCAGCGCATCAAGTTACGTCCCACCGAATTCCGCATGCTGTACCACCTGATCGAAAACGCAGGTTGGGTGGTGCCTCACGAGACGCTGCTGGCCAAAGTCTGGGGCTACGAATATCGTGAGGAAATCCAGTACCTGCGCCTGTACGTCACCTACCTGCGGCAGAAGATCGAACCCGATCCCGCACACCCCCGCTACATCCTGACCGAGCGCGGGGTGGGGTATCGCTTTGTAGACTTCCGCAAGAAAGAATCCTCTGCAATGTACCAGCAAAAATCCTCTGAAACCGATCAGGAGGAGAACGCATAAATAGGGAACGACCGAGCGCACGATGTCGCCCCTGCCTCCAGTTGTGGCAGGGGCGTTCTGTCAGGAGGGAGATGAAGGCTGAGGAAGAGATCAAAGAGGAGCACTATATCCGCCGTGAGCGACGCTATGGCCCCTTCTCTCGCGCGGTGAGTATCCCGGTTCCGGTCGTGGCCGACAAGGCTGAGGCCGAATTTCAAGACGGCATTCTGACGCTGAAACTGCCGAAGGCCGAGGAAGTCAAGCCCAAGGCGATCAAGGTCAAGGGCAAGTAGTCAGGGCAACTGGTAGCTGTGACAAGTAGCGCGGCCAAAATGAGTCAGAGGCGGGGAAGAGTCTTGCGACTCTGCCCCGCCTTCCTCGTACCAGACTGCTCTTACTAACCCACTGATTCACGGAGTTCGGCCCGAAAGCGCCGGCACATAACCATGAATGTCAGTTGGAATCACGACTACCTCATTCGACAGGATCAAGTCGTTCTGGTTTCCATCCCGGGCAACGGCAGTGATGGTGTAAGGCACATAGTTGGTCACACCGGTTAGCGTATACGCTTGGGCAGTGAGCGGGATACCCTGAATAGATGACTGCCCCTGACTCGCGTCTTGGCCACCCGATCCATAGGTATACGAAATAGCGTAACTGGCCCAGGCGGAATCTTCAAATGCGGCCCAGGCCAGATGAACCGCGCCGTCGGACGGGGCTGCATTCAGATGCAAGAGGTTCCGGCTCCAATAAGGTCGAACGGGCGTTTCGAATGGACCATCTCCCAAAGCCTGAACCGCTTCGCCACTCAACCGCTCAGCGACAAACAATGCCACGCCATTGGCA